>JASHQW010000384.1 GCA_030038875.1 Gammaproteobacteria bacterium
TCGCGAGCACCAGCCAGGTGTCGCCACCGCGGCGGTAGATGCCCACCTCGCGCAGATCGCGGCCCGAGACGTCACGGCAGGCGCTGCGCCGCAGCCGCTGGATGAGCGCCTCGTCCGGACCGCTCGCGCGCAGACCCTGCGTGCCCGCATTGATCGAATGCCCGTCGGCCCATTGCTCGGCCGCCCGATCGAGGGAGGGGTTGTGCCGGAGCGTTGGCGCCATCGGCACGAGGCCGCCGCAGCCGCCCTGGCGCAGCATCTGTACGACCGACAGGGCATCCGGGCGCGCCGCCGGGGCGGCGATGAGCCCAGCCAGAACGATCAGAAGGCCCCGCGCCGGGCCGGCATTCACGCGATTCATCCGGACGCTCCTCGGGTCAGCCTGTGCGCACGAGGCTAACCAAAGGAACGCGCCGCGGCTGTGGCGGATGACCGCCCCGGGGCGGTACCTGGTCACAGATTCGCGAAGCGGCTCCCTCAGGCGCCGCTGGAGTCCGCTCGGGCGGCCTTGAGCCACTGCTCGGCGAGGCGCACCCACATGGTACCGCCGAGGGGAATGAGTGCGTCGTTGAAGTCGTAGCTCGGGTTATGCAGCATGCACGGCCCCTCGCCGTGGCCGCCGGGGCGGTGACTGCCGTCGCCGTTGCCAATGAGAAAATAGCACCCGGGCTTCTTCTGGAGAAAATAGCTGAAATCCTCGGCGCCCATGGTCGGGTCGAACTCCTTGACGTTGTGTGTTCCCACCAGGCCGCCGAGCAGCTCGCGCACGAACCGGGTCTCGCCCGGATGGTTGATCGTGGGCGGGTAGTTGCGGCGGAAACTGAACTCACAGGTCGCCTCGAACGCCTCGGCGGTGGCTTCGGCGATGCGCCGCATGCGCCGCTCGATGAGATCGAGCACCTCGACGCTGAAGGTCCGCACCGTGCCCTGCAGCTCGCAGCTCTCCGGTACCACGTTGATGGCCTCACCGGCCCGGATCGTGGTGACCGAGAGTACGCCCGCGTCGATCGGCCGCTTGTTGCGCGAGATGATGGTCTGGAAGGACTGCACCATCTGGCATCCGACCGCCACGGGATCGACGCCGAGGTGCGGCATCGCGGCGTGCGAGCCCCGGCCGCGGATCACGATCCTGAAGTCGTTGCTCGAGGCGAACACCGGGCCTTCGCGTACGGCGAACTGGCCGGCCTCGAGCCCCGGCCAGTTGTGGATGCCGAACATCGCCTCCATCGGAAAACGGTCGAAGAGGCCGTCCTTGATCATCTCGCGTGCTCCGCCGCCGCCCTCCTCCACCGGCTGGAACACCAGATACACCGTGCCGTCGAAGTTGCGATGACGTGCGAGGTAGCCCGCCGCGGAGAGCAGCATGGCCATGTGCCCGTCGTGGCCGCAGGCATGCATCCGGCCCGGATGGACGCTGGCGTGCGCGAAGGTGTTGCGCTCGGTTACCGGCAGGGCGTCGATGTCGGCGCGCAGGCCCACGGCGCGAGGCGAGCTGCCGTTCTTGACGATGCCGACCACGCCGGTGCGGCCGAGGCCGCGGTGCACGGGAATACCCCAGGCCGTGAGCTGCTGCGCGATGAGCTCCGAGGTGCGCTGCTCCTCGAAGCCGAGCTCAGGATGGGCGTGAAGGTCTCTGCGCAGGCCCTGAATGGTGCCCGCGTCCGCCACGATCGGCTCGATCAGCTTCATGTCGGTCTCCGTGTGAGGAGCATCGTCGATATTGTGACCAGAAAATTCAGGCACAGGGCGAGAAAGCCGGCGCTCACCCCGAAGAGTGGATCGTGGTGGGTGAGCATGAGGAACACCGCGGTCACGACCCCGACGATCATACCGGCAAACACCGCCGGCGCCGTCACACGCCGGGAGTAGAGACCGAGCAGCACGCCGGGAAAGAACTGGGTGACGCCCGCATAGCCCGTGAGCAGCAGCGACACGAGCGTCGTCGAGCTGTAAATCGCGAGGCCTAGGCTGATGAGGCCCATGACGACGACCGTGGCACGCGCCAGCCGCGCCACGCCTTGATCCGACATCGTGGGCGCAAAGAGCGGCCGATACAGGTTCTTCGCAAAGAGCGTCGCGGCGGTCAGGATGAAGATCGAGGCCGGTACCATGGCGGTGAGCGCTCCGGCACCGCCGACCACGCCGAGGAACCAGGGCGGGAAGCTCTGCCGCACGACCGTCAGCATGGCGAGATCGCCGTTGGCGAGGCCTGGCACGATCAGCACGGCGGCGAAGCCCGCGAAGAAGATGAAGGCCAGCGTCAGCGTGTAGAGCGGCATCACCACGGCGTTGCGGCGCAGCGTGTCGGCGCTCCTCGCCGTGAAGGTGGCGCCGAAGGCATGCGGCCACATATAGAAGCCGAATGAAGTGAGCAGGACCGTCGAGATGAACCAGCCATGCCCCAGGTTGGCGGTGGCGCCCGGCATGGTGAGGTGCGCGGCATGGGTGTGCACGAGCGCGGCGAACATCGCGCGCGTGCCGCCGAAATGCATGAGCGGCACGCCGATGCCGATCGCGATCGCGGCGAACACCATCAGGGCATCCTTCACGACGCTCACCCAGGCCACCGCACGCACGCCGCTCGCGAACACGAATGCCACGAGCAACGCCACTGCGACCGCCATCGCCGGCGTGCGGCCGATGTCGCCGTAGCTGGCGACCGAAGCGATGATGCCGATGCCGGTGATCTGCAGCTGCAGATAGGGAACGAAGGAGGCAATGCCGACGATGCAGACGAAACCCGCCAGCCAGCGGTTGCCGTAGCGCATGCGGAAGAAATCGGACTGGGTCTGCAGCCCGTGGCGGCGGCCGAGCTCCCAAAGCTGCGGCAGGACGAAGAACGACACCACATAGGCGAGCGTCAGATAGGCGAGCACGTACAGCGTCGGCCCGCCGCGCGAATAGGCCCAGCCGCTCGCCCCGAGAAAGGCGAAGGTCGTGTACACCTCGCCCGCCATCAGCAGGAACACCAGCACGACGCCGAAGCCGCGCCCGCCGACCGTCCACTGCTCGAGGTCCATCTTGACGCGCGCGCCCGCGACGAAGCCGACGGTCGTGCCGAGCGCGACGATCGCCACGATGGTGGTGAGCGCGATCGCGGCGGCGCTCACGGGTCGCTGCCGTCGGGCCGGTGGCGGCGGGCCTCGATGCGGTAGGCGCCCCACATCAGGAGCGGCGTGAGCACGATCCAGCAGATGAGCCAGAAAAGATTGAAAGGCAGGCCGAGCGGCATCGGGTCGATGCGATCCCAGAGCGGGACCGTAAAGCACATCGCCGTGAGGGGAATCAGGGCGAGCGCCACTGCGACAAGCGCGGGTCGGCGCGCAGGCGGCGCGCCTTCGGGGTCGGGCACGGTGTCGTCCTTACGGCAGCGGATGAATCTTGGTATTAAACAGATACTGATCGCTGAAGTCGGTCGCCTCGCCCGCCTTTCTGCCCGCGACCGGCAGCAGCCGCGCGGCGAGCGGTTTGTGCCATTTCCAGGCGAGCGAGGCCACGTCGCCATAGATACGCTCGAGCTGCGCCTCGCTGATATTGCCGGGCAGCGGCACCGTGTCGATCCCGGTGGCGCACACGGCCGAGTAGGCGAGCAGCGCGTCGATGTCGTAGGTCCCTTCGGCCCAGCGGCGCGCCAGGACCTTGTCCTCCATCACCGGGACCATGAGGCCGGCGTAGCCGATCTGCCTGACCGGCACGGCCTTAACCGCCGTCGTGATGACGAGCGCCGCCGTCATGGTGCCGCTCGAGCCGAACCTCGCCCCGGTGAAGGTCTCGATCGCGCCGCCGATCGACACGTCGGCGAGCGGCGCGGGGGTGGGATCGACGCCCATGAACGTCCAGCCGTGGCGGCTCGCCACCTGCGAGCCGACCGCCTCGGCGACCCTGGCATGCACGGTGAGCTGCCGCGTCAGCTCGGCGACGGCGGCGTCGAAGTCGCCGTGCGTGCGTGCGAACACCTCCGCGACGACGTTCGCGCCCTCGAAGCCGATCGCGAGACGCTCGCCGGCGCCGAGATGGTAGGCACCGGGATAGAAAGGTCCGTAAGGACCGAGCATCGCGGTCGCCGCGAAGTTGAACGTGCCCTGACTGTGCGGGCTGTGGTCGGCGACGTAGCGCACCAGGCGCGCCGCTGCGTGAACTACCTTCCAGTGAATGCCATCGTCGGCGGCGATGATCGCGCTCGCATTGAGCTGCGAGAGCGTGCTCAACGCCTCGCCGAGCAGCTGCATGGTGTGCGGATCGTCGCCATCGTGCAGCATCGCCGGGCCGATGTTCGGCAGGAAATTCTCCCGGGCCGCGAGGTCGTCGAGCTCTTTGAGGAAGCCGAGCGCTTGCGCATCCGACTGGCCGCGCAGCAGCTCGGCGAGCGGCTGGGTCGTGATGCGCACCGACTCGACCGTGTAACCCTGCTGCTCGAAGTCGCGCTGCGCCTCGCGCAGCACCGCGAGCGTCGCGGCGACCTGCCGCGCGTAATCGGCGCGCTCGAGGCTCACGAAGGCGGTGATGGCCCGGACCTTCGGTTTGGTGTAATCGGCCGCCTCCGCAGTGGCTGCGCAGGCGGCCGCCAGCAGCAACAGTGAGACCGCGGCGTACCGAATGCGGAACATGACGCCTCCCCTGACTCCGCCCGGGCGTGTTTCTCAGCAAATTAGAGCATGAACAGGCGGGGTTTGCGCTTTGATACCCTAGGCCGCCTCGCAGTGGAGGAGCGTCCCGTGAGATCACCTGCAACTCTCCTGGCCGCCGCAGCCGCCCTGACTTTCACGGCCGCTGTACCGGCCGCACCCGAGCAGCCGGCGATGACCGCGGGCGACCTCGCCCAGCTTTGCAACGGCTCGGATCATGTGAGCGTGAATGCCTGCCGCATCTATATCCTCGGAGTCACCCAGGGGATCGCGGTCGGCATCCATATGGCCGCCGCGAAGAGCTCAGGCAGCCGCCCCTGCGTGCCGCCGGCGATCTCCGCCGAGGAGCTCGAGGCGACTTTGAAGAAGAGACTCACGGTGCTCGATTCGGACTCGCAGCAGCACGATGCGGCCGGATTCATCGGCGCGGCGCTCGCCGCGGCGTTTCCCTGCCGCGGAGGCAAGCAATGAGCAAGCTCGCCGCAATCGCGGCGGTCTGCCTGACGCTGCTCGCTTGGTCCGCGAGTCTCGCCCAAAGCGGGCCGGCTGGCGGTGACGGTATTTACCTCCCGACGGCCGTCACCCAGACGGAAGCCGACGAGTACACCCGCTATGAGCTGCTCGCGCCCGAGACGGCCAGCTTCCGCATCACCTACGAGGTCACGGCGGCGACCGCCGGAGCGAGGTTCTTCTACAACCCCATCCGCAAGGGCAGCGTCGCGAGCGACGAGAGCGTCTACGACGCCCATCTCGGAACGCCACTGCATTTCGAGGTGGTGGGCGGCGCCGCGGCGCGTCAGGACCCCTTGATGCCCGATGCGGATCCCGCGACCGACTACATCCGCATCACGCTCGCCGCCCCGGTGCCGGAGCACGGCCAGGCGCGCCTCCTGATCCTCAAGACCTACAAGGACCCGAAGAGCTATTACCTCGACGGCAAGACGCTGGTGTTCGACCGGCCGCTCGGCGTCAGACGCAACAAGGTCGTGCTGCCGCCGGGCTACGAAGTCACCGGTCTCACGGTGCCTGCGCAGATCCGCACCGAAGCGGACGGGCGGATCGCCGTGAGCTTCCTGCACGCGGGCGCGGGGGAGGCGCCGCTCAAGGTGCGCGCGGTGAAAGACGCGCAGATCGCAGCGCCCAGGCCCTTCACCGCGCAGCGCAGCTGGGAGTCACCCTTCGAGGGCGGCACGGAGGAGGAGCGCCTCGCCGAGCGTGCCCATCAGGACCGCGAGATCGTGTATTTCCTGCAGCAGCCCGAGAGCCACGCGTTCAGCCTCTATCACGACTACACCGAGACGCGCGCCGGCGTGAACGGCTACGCCAACGTGGTGCGCACCGGGAGCGTGGCGAGTCAGCCGTCGGCCGTCAATCTCGACACGGGCGAAGCGCTCGAGGCGCGGGAGATGAGCGGAGCGGCGCTCAGCGCCGCGAAGATCAACGTCGGCGAGACGGTGCCGGCGGCCGCCCGGGTGGTGGTCATTCCGTTCGCGCCGGTCGAGAAGGGACAGACGCTGCGGCTGCGCGTCGCGGAGACCTATACGGCGCCGGTCAGCTACCGCCTGGAGGGGGATGAGCTGGTGTTCGACCGCAGACTCGGCCGGCCGCGCAACGCGGTCGTGCTGCCCTCGGGCTGGTACTGCACCTTCAGCGCCGCCCCCGCGACCGTGAGCCAGCTGCCCGATGGCCGGGTACGGCTCGACTACTGGGACGATCGGCCGGAGGCGGTCGAAGTGTTGCTCAAGGCGCGCCGGCGGACTGGGGAGCGTGACCCAGGTGGCGGTTGAAGAAGTCGACGACTTGCTTGTCCGCATGGGAAACCTCAGTCGAGCTCGCCTTCATCTTCGCGCACGTGCGCCAGAGTCTCATCTTCCGGCGCGGCCCGCGCGGCGATGGGCCCGGCGGCCGCCGCCACGGGCGGCGCGATGCGCCGCGCGACGAAGCGGGAGATCGCCGGCCCGGCCAGCAGCAGGAACACGAAGCGCATCGTCTGCAGCGTCATCACGAAAGAGAGGTCCACGCGGCTGGATGCCGCGATGATCGCGACCGAGTCCGCGCCTCCCGGGCTGGTGGCGAGATACGCGGTGAGCGGATCGATGCCGAAGACCTCGACGAGAACGAGCGCGAGCAGGCCGGCAAAGCCGATGAGGACCATGATCGCCCCGAGCGTCTGCGGCAGGGCACGCACGGCGTGGGCCAGGATGTCGCGGGTGAAACCGAGGCCGATGCTCCAGCCGACGAACGCATAGCTCACCGCGAGCAGCCACGGCGGCAGCTCGAGGCGAACGAGTCCGCTCGAATGCAGCACGGCGCCGAACACCATCGGCAGCAGGAACACGCCGGCCGGAATCCGCGCCATGTGCCCGAGAACGCCGCCCAGCAGCGCGATCGCCAGAGTCTCGGCGAAAGGCAGCGCGTGCAACGCGGGAAACCAGCTGACGTCGGCCGCCGCCGCGTGCGGCCCCACCCAGAGCCGTGGACCACGGTGGCGAGCGCCGCAACCAGCACCACGCGCAGGTATTGCATGAAGGCGACGAGGCGCGTGTCCGCGCCGAACTCTCCGGCCATGAACACCATGGCCGACGCCGCCCCGGGCGCCATGCCCCACACCGCGGTAGTCCCGGGCAGAACGCGCCAACGGCTGAGCGCGCCGCCGAGCACGCTGGCGGCCGCGACCACCGCGGCAATCATCCCGAGGAATAGTGGCCAGCGCTGCGCGAAGATTCCCAGGATCCCCGGTGTCAGAGCGCGCGCGATCATGCAGCCGATCACCGCCTGGCTGACGTACAGCAGCGCGCGCGGCAGGCGGATGGCGCCGCCGCCGGCCTCGACCGCGATCGCAGCGATCATCGGGCCGAGCAGCAGCGCCGCCGGCAGCCTGACGAGCATGAGGAGTCCCGCCGAGAGCACGGAGGCGCCGAGCAGCGCCAGCCAGCGCAGCGAGTGCGGCAGCGCGTCGAGAAGGAGGAATTCCCGGGGCACCTGGCAGCGACCGACCTGCTGTGAAAAGCCGGTCGGAACACTACCATCAAGTGAGCTCACTGCACCGGCAGTGGATGCAGGAGTCCGCCATTCAGCCAGAGGGCGTTGAGCCCCCGGGGCATCCGCAACGGGCTCTGGAGCCCGACGGTGCGCTCATAGATCTCGCCATAGTTGCCGACGACAGCGATCACCTGCGCCGCCCAGTCCCGCGCGGGCAATCCCAGCGCGCGACTCGTGGCCCAGTCCACGCCGAGCAGCCGCTGAATCTGCGGATCCTCGCTCGCTTTCATGGCGTCCACATTGCCGTGCGTCACCCCGCTCGCCTCCGCCTGGATGAGCGAGTAGACGGTCCAGTCGACGATCATCGTCCACTGCGGATCGTCCCGGCGGTAGGCCGGTGCCACCGGCGCCAGCGTCAGCACTTCGGACAGAACCCGGTCGTGCTCCAGCTGCTTCGGATACGACGCCTTGAGCTGCGCGAGACGCGACAGATACGCGCTCACGGCATCGCAATGACGCACCGCGAG
The DNA here is from genome assembly GCA_030038875.1 of Gammaproteobacteria bacterium. GTDB lineage: Bacteria > Pseudomonadota > Gammaproteobacteria > Steroidobacterales > Steroidobacteraceae > 13-2-20CM-66-19. The sequence continues at coordinate 8,135 of JASHQW010000384.1, forward strand.
CCCGTCGTCCATCTCGCCTTCCTCCTGAAATGGCAGCGGGTTGATGGCGATGCCGCGAGCCACCGTTCGCGCCAGCAGGACCTTCTCGTTGTCCGTGCCCTCGATGACGCACACTTTGTGGCCGGCGAGATCCGCGAGCGAAGCAATGGGCGCATCGCCGCGGACCAGCAATCCCTGTCCGTCGTAGAAGATCGGAGGTCCGAAGGCGATGCCCCAATGCCACATTGCGGTGGCCTCAGGGCTCACGCCGACGACGAGATCGACCCTGGATCTGGCCAGTCCTTCCTCGGCCTCGGGCTCGGTGGCAAACGATATGACCTCGAGGGCCGCCTTGGGGCCGTTGACGGCCACCGCGACCGCCTTGCAGATCTCCTGATCGAGCGCGGTCAGCGGACCGTGCAGATCAGACTTGTTCCAGTCCTCCGGCGTGGCAATCACGCCGCACCGCAGCCTCGACGCCGTGCGCACGGCCTCGAAGGTGGCCCCGGCACAGACGCGAGGCGGGAAGAGCAGGACGGTCCACGCCAGAATGACGGTGCTGAAACCTAAGGCCCATCGACGCTGCGGCGAACAGATCCCGCGCCAGGGCGGGGAGTGGCTCCCGCCCTTCCGCAGCGCGCGCTTTAGTTCGGCCATGGGCCGGTGGAAGCGCCCCCGGTGTTGTTGTTGGTATCGAGGTACGGATTCCCCGGGCTCTGGGTCGGACGCGGGTTGAAATCCTGCGGCGGCGGGTCGATTTCACCGCCGACCGAGTAGCCATTCGGATAGTCGGTCGGAGTGATCGAGAGCGCCGCACAGCCGGCGCCGCCGTAATGCGGCAGGTTCGTGCCGCCCGATATCTCGGCATACTCGGCCGGGAGCCGCGGCGCCTCTCCTGTCAGGCGTTGATCATCAAACGCCTCGAGCAGATCCCCCATGCCGCGCGCCACGTCACCGGGTCCGAGCTCGGTCTGCGGCGTGCCATCCGGAGCATCGAAGGCGGCGTTAGTCGCACCGGCCTCTCTGGCCGAGGCTTCGTCCGGCAGCTCCCCGAGCGGCGTCAGGCCAAAGAGCTGCTCGATGAACTTGATGACCGAGCTGTGCTCGCTGTAGACATGACTCACTGCATGCGCACGCGCATACGGGGAGATCACGATCGCCGGGATGCGCGGACCGCCGGTCTCGGGGTGTCCGTCGGGACCGAAGGTGCGGAACTGCTCCGGCTGATGGTCGTACAGGCCGTCGGTCTCGTCGTAAGTGATGATGATGACGCTGTCCTTCCAGTACGGGCTGCGCGCGATCGCGTTCACCGAGTCGGCGACCATCGCTTCGGAGATCTGCGCGTCGGAATAGTTCGGATGATCGTCGTTGCCGGGGGTCGACGCCTTGATGTTCGGGTTTGGATCGATCGGCAACAGCCCATCGTTGTTGTAATAGCCGCCGCGCACGTAGAAGACGCCGCCTTCCGTGGGCAGCCGGCCGTTCTGGACGTCGGCATAGAACTGCGCCAATCCGTGCATATTGTTCAGCTCCGCGGTGTTGTCGCCGAGGTAGCCGAAGTACTGCGGCCCGTTATGGTGCACGACGTAGGAGGCGTGCTCGGGCGCGGCGGTGTAGTGGAACGAGCCAGCGTTCTCGGAGGTGGCGCTGCCGTCGAACGGCTCCGGGCCGAAGCCCTGCTGGTACCAGCCCCAGTGCACGTGCGGATTGGCGTTGGTAATGGCACTGATGTCCTGCTGCACGTCCGCAAGATTCGCCGCGGGGCTCTGGTCGTGGGCGGTGATCTCCGCAGCCCTCCAACCCATGAAGGACAGGGGCAGTGTCGCGAAGGTCAGATTGATCTGCGGCGGGAAGGAGGTAAACGGCGGCGGCCCGAGTGGATTCGTCGACTCGTCCGGCCCGTAGGGCGGCTTCACCGCCGAAGTATCGCTGATGCTGCCCGGGAATGGCGCGGTGTCGTTGAGATTCGGCAGCGTCAGGCCGACCGGATCGGCCTCGCTCGGATGCTCCACCCACTGCGTGTCACCGGTCTGGCCCGCGATCATCGCGATCGCGTTCGGCGTCGAGGGCCCGGTCGCGGTCTGGTGGAAGTTGTCAAACAGCACGAAGCGATCGGCGTATTGCCACAGGAACGGGATGGTGTCGCAATCGACGTGCGACATGACCACCTCGCCCTTCTGCTTCGTCTGCAGATTCGGGTTGGACGTCGGCGCGACATCGGATGCATTCACGATCGGCGCGCCGACCCCGGAAGCGTCGCTCGAGTAGTGCAGACCCTCGAGGTTGAGCGCATAGCCATCGTTCTTGACGATCCGCTGAGTGGCCTGATCGGCGTGGAAGTCGTGCAGGTAGCCCGCATGGCTGTGATCGACCGAGAACGTATCCTCCGGGTACAGCTGCACGGTGTTGCCATTCACGTTTTGAATCGTGCGCGGAATCAGAAACGGATTGATGGTGCTGTAGGTCCCGTCGGTATTGCGGATCACCGAGGCGAAGCTGCCAAACGCGGTCGCCGGCTGCGAGTAGGGGTCGCGCGGATCGGCGCCCGGGTAGGTGGCGAACAGGCCGTTCGCTCCGGGATAGGTGCCGAAATAGTGATCGAAGGAGCGGTTCTCCTGAAACAGCACGAACACGTATTTGACGCGCTGCCGGAGCAATTCGATTTTCTCGCGCGTCGAGAGCCTGTGCCCTTGCGACCAGTCGCGCGCATAGGCCGCGCCGGCGCTGCCGGTCGAAGTCGCCAGGGTGATGTCCGGCTTGCGAGAGTCGCCCCGGTCGAAGCCGGCCGCAAATGCCGGCGTGATGCCGGCCAGATTCAGCGCGGTGAGCGCCGTCGTGACCCAGGCGGTTCCGTTCTGCAGCAACGCTCGCTTGCTCATGATCTCCTCCTGTTAGCGGAGAACGGCAACGCTAGCGCGCGCAGATTGTCTTCATTTTGCAGTTAGGTGACGGTCCCGAGACAGGAGATTTACTCAGCGTGATCAGAGAGTTATGGCTTCCGCCGGGTCTGTGTTGTCTCGCGCATCGACGGGCCCTGAAGTTGAAATGGCGCGGGAAGCAGGGTATCTAACGCACGCGCACTGACAACCTGCCGCCGAAAAAACCGGGGAATTCCGTGAAACGCACACGCTCAACGCGAGCCGGCTCGATGCTCGAGCTCTTGGGGTCACTCGTCGTGGTCCTCGGCCTGGCTCAGCCCGTGGTAGCGTCCGAGCCCGAGGTCACGCTGACGGCGGTCACGACGGATGAGCAGCTCTCGAGGCGCCAGCAGTACGTGATCACGTGGCGCAGCGCCGGGATCCCTCCTGCCAGCGCGTTAAGTCTGAGACTGTCTTGGACCGCGGCGGACTCCGGGCTGCGCCTCAGCGGCGTGCCGCAGGCAACCGAGGAGCGCCGGCTCATCACCACCCTGCTCGATGCGCAGGCCATGAGATCCTTCATGGCCGGGATGCAGCCGCAGACCGCCTACCCGACGATAGAGTCCGGCCGCTATGTCTGGGATCTCGAGAAATTCTGCCGGCAGAACACCCAGAACGGCCACAGTGTGTGCGCAAGCGGTGTGAAGTATCACGTCGAGGTCGTCATACGAGCCGCCAATGACCCGTGCGGCGACAACCTGCGCTGCGACAAGCCGCGCGGGTTGTTCAGGACGTTCCTCAGCCGCGGCACGATCTCCTTCGTCGATTGACATCTCGAGCGGAAGGCGGCCCATGAGCGAGGGCATTACACGGCGAGACTTTCTGGATGGGATTGCCTGCGCCGTGGTGGCGGGCGCGGCACCGCAGCCGCTGCGGGCGCTCGACGCGAGCGCACCGTACCCGCCCGGCCGCACGGGCTACGGTGGCAGCCGTCCCGAGGATTTCTCGGTCGCGCACCGCGTGCGGGACGGCGCGCGCTACGCGCTCGACTCCCGCCCGGCGACCGAGCACTACGACTGCATCATCATCGGCGCCGGCATCGGCGGTCTCGCGGCCGCGCACTATCTGCGCCGGGCGCGGCCCAGGGCGCGCATCCTCATTCTCGACAACCACGACGACTTCGGCGGACACGCGCGCCGTAACGAGTTCAACGTCGGCGGCCGCTTCCTGCTCGGCTACGGCGGCAGCGAATCGCTCGAGGGCATCCGCCGCCGCTGGTCGCCGGTGGCGCGCAAGTGCGTCGCCGACATCGGGGTCGATGTCGACCGGCTCGAGCACGCATTCAACGTGACGCTCTACCCGGGGCTCGGGCTCTCGTCGGGCCTGTTCTTTCCGCGCGAGACCTACGGCGTCGATCGGCTGGTGACCGGCGACCCGGTGCGCCAGTTGCCCACGGACGTCCCGCCGGAGCTGCACCACGGCCGTCCGCCCGAGCAGTTCATCGCCGACTGTCCGCTGGACGATGCGCAGAAGGCGC
>JASHQW010000385.1 GCA_030038875.1 Gammaproteobacteria bacterium
TCGAGCTGCGCGTGCCGGCGCTGCGGGAGCGCAGCGCCGACATCCCCGAGATCGCCGAGGTGATCCTCGAGCGTCTCGCGCGCCGCGCCGGCATCGCCGCGCCCCGGATTGCCCCGGACGCCATGCACGCGCTCGAGGCCTATGCTTTCCCCGGAAACGTGCGTGAGCTCGAGAACGTGCTCGAGCGCGCCCTTACCCTCAGCACGGGCGGGGACATCACGGCGCAGCACGTGCGGCTGCGCTCTGCCGCCCGCCACGCCGGATCCGAGGCTTCGGCGCCCCAGACGGTTACCGCACCGGCTGCGGTCGAGGCGGGCGCGCCACTCGGGAGTCACCTCGAGAGCATCGAGCGCGAGGCCATCATCAAGGCGCTCGAGAAGACTCGGTACAACAAGACCGCGGCGGCCAAGCTCCTCGGGATGAGCTTCCGGGCGCTGCGCTACCGGATCAAGAAGCTCGGGATCGAATAGCCAGGCCCTCGGCGAGCGCAGGTGACGCTCCGGGTCACTTTGTGACATGCCGTTGAACAACTGGCGTCAGCGTGCGACAGAACTTACGTCAAGTATCCGGCGTACCGCTGCACGCTCATCAGCGATATCAATGACTTATATGTTTCTGCGCGCTTGGCACACGCCTTGCTTCATTCTGGCTGGGCGCCCTTTTTTGCGCCACTGAGTTTGTACCCAAAATTATCAGGAGTCTTCACAAATGAAGTCGTTGCAAAAGGGTTTTACCCTGATCGAGCTGATGATCGTGGTTGCGATCATCGGCATTCTCGCCGCGATCGCAATCCCGGCGTACCAGGACTACACGGTCCGCTCGAAGGTGACTGAGGGTCTGAACCTGGCCAGCTCGGCCGAGGTGTCGGTCTCCGAAGGCTTCGAGTCGAATGACATGGCCGGCGTTGTATCAGCCGGAACCGCCTGGAACGCTGGATTCGTCCAGACCAAGTATGTGACCAACGTGCAGATCACTACCACCAGCGGCGTCATCACCGTAACCTACAATGCCGCTAACATCCCGCAGCTGGCGGGCGCAAACACGATCACGCTGAGCCCGTTCGTGAACAAGGTCGCTCTGGCCGCGGGTGCCCAGGGCAATATCGACTGGGCGTGCGCCTCGGCGACTGCCGCTACGGCCGCCGCGGTGGGCGATACCGTCACGGTGCTGGGCTCGATGCTCGGCAAGTACGTCCCGACCCAGTGCAAGTAATCGACTCCTGATCTTCAGGATCGAGTCTGAGCCCCGGCCCTGTGCCGGGGCTCTCTATTTTCGGGACTCGATAAAGGTCAAGTGTGACGCGGACCCCGCCGCTTGGGGCCCCTTGTCCCTCAGAATCGGCCGACATTTGACAATTGCGCCCTGCGGCTTCTCGGGTAAACTCACTGCTCGGCTTATTTTGCTTGCCATAAGCCCATGAATGACAACGCCTCTCTCGCGCTCGGCGCCACGCGCACGGGCTTTGGCGGGCTGCCGCAGCGGCTCGTGCAGGATGGCGTGGTTGAAGAAGCCGCGATGCTCGAGGCGGTCAATGCGGCGCGGGAGCGCAAGACGAGCGTCGTGACGCAGCTGGTGGCGAGTGGGGCGGCCAACGCGCGTGACATCGCGGTGGCGGCTTCGACCGAGTTCGGCGTGCCGCTTTTCGATCTCGAAGCCGTGCACGTGGACCTGGACGCCGTCCGCCTGGTCAACGACAAGCTGCTCTCCAGGCACCGGGTCCTGCCGCTCTTTCGCCGCGGCAAGCGCCTCTTCCTCGCGGTCGCCGACCCGACGAACCTGCACGCGATCGATGAGGTCAAGTTCCAGACCAGCCTCGGCATCGAGGCCATCGTCGTGGAAGACGACAAGCTCCAGAGGGCCATCGACAAGGCGCTCGAGCAGGTCGACAACCAGATGCAGGCGCTCAACGACGAGGCCGACGTCGATCTCGAGTCACTCGAGGTCACGGGCGGCGAGGACGAGCTCGACGATAAGGTCGCCCGTGACGATGTCGAAGACGCGCCGATCGTGCGCTTCGTCAACAAGCTCATGCTGGATGCCATCCGCCGCGGCGCCTCCGACATTCACTTCGAGCCGTTCGAGAAGTTCTACCGGGTGCGCTTCCGCATGGACGGCGTGCTGAAAGACATTGCGCAGCCGCCGGTGCAGCTCGCGCCCAAGCTCTCGGCGCGCCTCAAGGTAATGTCGCGCCTCGACATCGCCGAGCGCCGCGTGCCACAGGACGGGCGCATCAAGATGCGCCTCTCCAAGACGCGCGCCATCGACTTCCGCGTGAGCACCTGCCCGACGCTCTTCGGCGAGAAGATCGTGCTGCGTATTCTCGATCCCGCGCAGGCCATGCTCGGAATCGACTCCCTCGGCTATGAGCCCTTCCAGAAGGATCTCTACAACAAATACCTGGGGAAGCCGCAAGGCATGATCCTCGTCACCGGACCGACCGGCAGCGGCAAGACCGTGTCGCTCTACACGGGCCTCAACATCCTCAACAAGGAGGATACGAATATCTCGACCGCCGAGGATCCGGCGGAAATCAACCTTCCAGGCGTCAACCAGGTCAACGTCAACGGCAAGGTGGGCCTCACGTTCGCCGCGGCGATGCGCGCCTTCCTCCGCCAGGACCCCGATGTGATCATGGTGGGCGAGATCCGCGACCTCGAGACGGCGGAAATCGCCATCAAGGCGGCGCAGACCGGCCACCTGGTGCTCTCAACGCTCCACACGAACGACGCGCCGCAGACGCTCACGCGTCTCGTCGACATGGGCGTGAAGCCCTACGCGATCGCGACGTCGGTGAGCCTCATCATCGCGCAACGTCTCGCGCGGCGCCTGTGCAACAACTGTAAGGTGCAGGTCGACATCCCGCGCGAGGCGCTTCTCAAGGAGGGGTTCTCGGAGATGGACGTGGTCTCGGGCCTCAAGATCTTCGGCCCGAAGGGCTGCGCGAACTGCACCGACGGCTATAAGGGGCGCGCCGGCATCTACCAGGTGCTGCCCGTGACCGAGGCCGTCGCGCGCATCATCCTGGCCGGTGGCAGCGCGGTCGAGATCGGCGCCCAGGCGGCGAAGGAAGGAGTTTGGGATCTGCGCCGCGCCGGGCTCGAGAAGGTCAAGAACGGCATCACCAGTCTCGAGGAAGTCAACAGCGTCACCACCGAGTGAGGCATAGGTAGCGACTCATGGCACAGGCAGCAGCAGCAACCGCCACCGTCCGGACCATCAAGCGCGATGTTTCCTTCGCCTGGGAGGGACGCGACAAGCGCGGTGCGCGCATCAAGGGCAAGAGCCTCGCACCCGATGAGGCAGCCTTGCGCGCCGAGCTGCGCCGCCAGGGCATCGCGCCCTCGCGCATCCGCAAGCAGCGTGACAGCCGCCGCGGGGGCAAGGTCGACATGGCCGACATCGCGGTATTCAGCCGCCAGCTCGCCACCATGCTGGCCGCCGGCATTCCGCTGGTCCAGGGCTTCGAGATCGTCGGCGCCGGCAACGAGAAGGCCGCGATGCAGAAGCTGATCCTCGACATCAAGGCCGACGTCGAAGGCGGCACCTCGCTCCACGAGGCACTCGGCAAGCATCCGCTCTATTTCGATGACCTGTACGTCAACCTGGTGGAGGCGGGCGAGCAGGCCGGCGCTCTCGAGTCGCTGCTCGACAAGGTCGCCACTTACAAGGAAAAGACCGAGGCGCTGAAGAAGAAGGTTAAGAAGGCCCTCTTCTACCCCGCCGCGGTGCTGGCGGTGGCGGTGATCGTCACCGTGGTTCTGCTGATTTTTGTGATTCCGCAGTTCGAGGCGCTCTACAAGGGATTCGGCGCGGATCTGCCGGCCTTTACGCAGATGGTCATCAATCTCTCCAAGTTCGTCCAGCACGATGGCCTTTATGTCGCGATCGTGCTGGGTGCGGCGGGATGGGCGTTCTTCTATTTCAAGAAGCGCTCGAGGGCGATGCGGCACTTCCTCGATCGTTTGATACTTAAAGTCCCCGTGATCGGACCGATCCTCAACAAGTCGGCCATCGCCCGCTACGCGCGCACGCTCTCGACCATGTTCGCCGCCGGCGTCCCGCTGGTCGAGGCGCTCGAGTCGGTGGCCGGCGCCACCGGCAACATCGTCTACGAGCAGGCGGTGCTCAAGATGCGCGACGAGGTCGCGACGGGGCAGCGCCTCCAGCGCTCGATGGAGGCCGCGGGGCTCTTCCCCAACATGGTGAATCAGATGATCGCAGTCGGCGAGGAGTCGGGCTCGCTGGACGAGATGTCCGGAAAAGTGGCGACCTTCTAC
>JASHQW010000386.1 GCA_030038875.1 Gammaproteobacteria bacterium
TCGCGATGCCGATCGATGGCGAGACCGTGCTCGAGGCCGCGGCACGTGCCGGGATCGAGCTGCCCTTCTCGTGCCGGGCCGGCGTCTGCTCGACCTGCCGTACCAAGGTGGTGCGCGGCGAGGTCGAGATGGCGCAGAACTACGCCCTCGAGGATTGGGAGCTCGAGCAGGGCTACGTGCTGGCGTGCCAGTCGCGCGCCAAGAGCGCCACGCTCGAGCTCGACTACGACGAGAAGTAGGCGCGGAGCGCACCTCCAGCGCGGGAGTTCCCGGTGAGCTACCAGACCATCCTGTTCGACTCGAGCGCCGGGATCGCGCGCCTCACGCTCAATCGCCCCGAGCGCCTCAACAGCTTCAACACCGAGATGCATGCCGAGGTGCGCGGCGCGCTCGCCGAGGTGGGCGCATCCGCGGCCCGCGTGCTGGTCATCACCGGCGCGGGCCGCGGTTTCTGTGCCGGGCAGGACCTCGGCGACCGGGCGGTGAGCCCCGGCGGCCAGGCGGCGGACCTCGGCGAGTCGATCGAGAGGAACTACAAGCCGCTGGTGCTCTCTCTGCGCGCCTTGCCGCTGCCGGTGATCGCCGCGGTGAACGGCGTCGCCGCGGGCGCGGGCGCCAACATCGCGCTCGCCTGCGACCTCGTGGTGGCGGCGCGCTCCGCCGCCTTCGTGCAGGCATTCTCGCGGCTCGGGCTGGTGCCCGACTCGGGAGGGACCTGGTTCCTGCCGCGCCTGGTCGGCACGGCGCGCGCGCTCGGTCTCGCGCTTCTCGGAGAGAAGCTGCCGGCCGAGCAGGCCGCCGCCTGGGGGCTCATCTGGCGCTGCGTCGAGGACGCCGACCTCGCCGGCGTGGTCGAGGCCCTCGCGCTGGCATTGGCGAATGCGCCGACCCGCGGGCTGGCGCGCACCAAGCAGGCGATCTACGAGAGCTTCGGGCGCACGCTCGCCGAGCAACTGGACGTCGAGCGCGACTACCAGGCCGAGCTCGGGCGCACCGCGGACTACGCCGAGGGCGTGGCCGCGTTCAAGGAGAAGCGCACGCCGCGCTTCTGCGGGCGCTGACATGAGCGGGCAAAAAGAGCAGCAGCGGCAGCGGGTGGCCGAGCGGTCGGCGCAGGCGCTCTATCAACGCGACCGCGCCTCGCAGGCCTTCGGCATGCGCCTCGTCGAGGTGCGGCCCGGCCGCGCGCGCGTCGCGATGACCGTGCGGCCGGACATGGTAAACGGCCACGACGTCTGCCACGGCGGGATCGTGTTCGCTCTGGCCGACAGTGCCTTCGCCTTCGCCTGCAATTCCTACAACGAGAGCACCGTGGCGGCGGCGGCCGCGATCGACTTCCTCGCGGCGGCACGCGCCGGGGACGAGCTCACGGCGGAAGCAAGCGAGCTATGGCGCAGCAAGCGCAACGGCATCTACGAGATCAGCGTCAGCAATCAGCGCGGCGAGCGCGTGGCGCTGTTTCGCGGGCGCTCGTACCGCATCGACGGCCAGGTCACGACGATCGAGGAGTGAGCCCATGGAGCTTCAGAGCTACGCAGCGGGCCAATGGCGCAGTGGCGGCGGCGCGGGCGCGGCCTTGCGGGATGCCACCACCGGCGAGGTGATCGCGCATGCGAGCGCGGACGGACTCGATACGGGGGCGATGCTCGCCTGGGCGCGCGACGTCGGCGGCCCGAGCCTGCGGGCGCTCACCTTTCATGAGCGCGCGGCGCTTCTCAAGGCCCTCGCCAGGGATCTCAGCGAGCACAAGGAGGAGTACTACCCGGTCTCGTTCGCGACCGGGGCCACCCGCGGCGACTCGTGGATCGACATCGACGGCGGCATCAGCACGCTGTTCGTGTACGCGAGCAAGGGCACCCGCGAGCTGCCCAACAGCCGCGTGTACGTGGACGGCGGCCTTGAAGCGCTCTCGAAGACCGGAACCTTCGTCGGACAGCACCTGTGCGTGCCGCTCGAGGGCGCGGCCGTGCACATCAACGCCTTCAACTTCCCGGTCTGGGGCATGCTCGAGAAGCTGGCCCCGACGCTGCTCGCGGGAGTTCCCGCGATCGTGAAGCCTGCGACCCAGACGTCCTACCTCACCGAGCGGGTCTTCCGGCGGATCCTCGAGTCGGGGATCCTCCCCGAGGGGGCGGTGCAGCTCATCTGTGGCGCGGTGGGGGACCTCTTCGAGCACCTGACCTGCCAGGATGTCGTGTCGTTCACGGGCTCGGCGGCCACCGCACTGAAGCTCCGCCAGCATCCCACCGTCGCCGCCCACTCCGTGCGCTTCACGGCGGAGACCGACTCACTCAACTCCTCGATCCTCGGCCCCGATGCCGCGCCGGGCTCACCCGAGCTCGACCTCTTCGTGCGCGAGGTCGTGCGCGAGATGACGGTCAAGGCCGGCCAGAAGTGCACCGCGATCCGCAAGGCGCTCGTGCCCGAGGCACGGGCGGCCGACGTCATCGACGCCCTGCGCGCCGCGCTCGCCAAGGTGGTGGTCGGCGATCCACGCCTCGAGCAGGTGCGCATGGGGCCGGTCGCTTCCCTCAGCCAGCGCCGCGAGGTGGCCGAGCAGCTGGCCAAGCTCAAACAGGAAGCGGAAGTAGTCGCGGGCGCGAGCGGCAAGCCGCAGCCGCTCGGCGCCGACCCCGAGCGCGGTGCCTTCGTCGCGCCGACGCTGCTCTATTGCCGGGACGCCGGACGCGCGCGCGCCATCCACTCCGTGGAAGCCTTCGGCCCGGTGTGCACCGTGGTGCCCTATCGGGACACGGGCGAGGCGCTTGCACTCGCACGCCGCGGCGGCGGGAGCCTCGCGGGCTCGGTATTCACGGCGGACGACGCGGTCGCGGCACAGCTGGTGCTCGGACTCGCACCCTTCCACGGTCGCATCGTGGTCGTGAACCGGCACTGCGCCAGGGAATCGACCGGCCATGGCTCGCCGCTTCCGCACCTGGTGCACGGTGGCCCGGGCCGCGCCGGCGGGGGCGAGGAGATGGGCGGCATCCGCGGCGTGATGCACTACCTGCAGCGCACCGCACTACAGGGAACGCCGGACCTCATCACGGCGGCGAGCGGCCGCTGGGCGAGGGGCGCCCGTGAGCTCGATCCCGGCATCCACCCCTTCCGCAAGCCGTTTGGCGCGCTCGCGATCGGCGACACCTTTCACTCCGGCGAGCGCGAGGTGACGGTCGACGACATCGAGCGCTTCGCGGCGCTCTCGGGCGACCGGTTCTACGCGCACATGGACGAGGCACAGGCGAAGCGCAATCCGCTGTTCGGCGGGCGCGTCGCGCACGGCTACTTCCTGGTGGCGGCGGCCGCGGGCCTGTTCGTCGACGCGCCTTACGGGCCGGTGCTCGCCAACTTCGGGATCGACGGCCTGCGCTTCGTGAAGCCGGTGAAGCCCGGTGACCGCATCCGTGTACGCCTCACCTGCAAGGAAAAGTCGCTGCGCGCGGGCGCCGGCTACGGCGAGGTGCGCTGGGATACGGCGATCACCAACCAGAACGGCGAGGCGGTCGCCAACTACGACGTGTTGACGATGGTGAGCGAGAAGGCGGTGCCGGACGCGTGAGGCTGCCGCGGGCGCCTCAGGCGCGCCGCGCCGGAGCGCCGAAGAGGCGGAAGGCGTGGCCGCGCGTCGAGACGGCTTTCACGAGTGCCCACACCGCATCTCCGGGCGCGAGCCTCAGGGCCTGGCGCGCACCCTCGGTGATGCGCGCGAGCACGATCGGACCGCCGACATCCACCTTGACGAGCACGCTCGCGTCTATGTCGGGGGTGATCTCCTTGACGGTGCCGAGCAGCGCGTTGCGCACGCTCAGGTGCTGAATGGGCTGGGTCGCCAGGATGATGTCGCGCGCCAGCAGCTGCACCCGCACGCGCGACCCCGGCGACACGTCCCTCAGGCTCACCTGCAGCCTGCCGGTGCCGATGGCGAGCTCGGCCGTGCCACCGGCCGCGTCGACCTGGGTCACCAGCCCGTCGAGCACTGCGCCGACCAGGTCGGACGCGAGGACGCTGCGCAGCTCGGGCCGCAGGCTCAACTCCCCAACCGGCCCGGCGGCCAGCACGCGGCCCTCCTCGAGCAGCACGATGTAGGTGGCGAGCCGCAGCACCTCCTCGAACTGGTGGCTCACGTACACCATGGGGATGGACAGCCAGTCGCGCAGCGTCTCGAGGTAGGGCAGGACTTCCTCGCGCCGCGCGACATCGAGCGAGGCCAGCGGCTCATCGAGCAACAGCAGCTGCGGCTGCGACAGCAGCGCGCGGCCCAGGGCGACGCGTTGGCGCTCGCCGCCGGAGAGCTCGTGCGGCCGGCGGCGCAGGAGCGCCGCGAGGCCGAGCAGGTCCACCACCTCCTCGAAGCGGATGGAGCGGGGAACAGACCGGGCGCGCTTCTCCCCGTAGCGGAGATTGCCCGTGGCGGTGAGGTGGGGAAAGAGGCGCGAATCCTGGAACACGTAGCCGATACGGCGCCGCTCCGGGGCGACGGCGATACGTGCGCGCGTGTCGGTGAGCACGGTGCCCGTAAGCTGCACCTCACCCTCGTCGGGTGGCAGCAGCCCGGCGATCATGTCGATGAGCGTGGTCTTGCCGCTGCCGGATCGGCCGAAGAGCGCGATCACGCCCGGCGTGGGAGCCGCGAACGAGGCGGCGAGCGTGAACTCCCGGCGGCGCTTGAGCAGCGAGACGCGCAGCATGTCCGCTAACGACCCAACCGCCGGCGTACGCGCCGCACGAGGAACTCCGCGCCGAGGAGGCCCGCCAGTCCGAGCGCGAACGAGAGAATCGCGAGGCGTAAGGCGAGCGGCTCGCCATCGGGCGATTGCATGGCCGTGTAGAGCGCCAGCGGCAGGGTGCGGGTCACGCCGGGAATGTTGGCGGCGAAGGTGATGACGGCGCCGAACTCGCCGAGGCCGGCGGCGAAGGCGGTCACCGCCCCGGCGAGGATGCCGGGCAGCATCAGCGGCAGGGAAATCGTAAGAAATCGATCCCAGGCACGAGCGCCGAGCGTGCGCGCGGCCGCCTCGAGTCCCCGGTCGACGTTCTCGAGCGAGAGGCGGATGGCGCGCACCATGAGCGGAAAAGTCATGACCGCGGTCGCGAGCGCCGCGCCCGCGGTCGTGAACGGCAGCTGGATCCCGAAGTACGAGCGCAGCCAGCCGCCGAGGGGGGCGCGCGCCCCGAGGAGCAGCAGCAGCACGTAGCCGACCGCGACCGGTGGCAGCACCAGCGGCAGGTGCACGAAGGCGTCGAGCAGCGTACGCCCCGGGAAACGGGCCCGGGTGAGGATCCAGGCGGCCAGCACCGCGAGTGGCAGGCTGAAGGCGACGCTGCGCGTGGCCACCTCGAGAGAGAGGCGCAGCGCCTCGAGCTCGGCGGAGCTGACGGCTTCCATCACTCGGAACTTTCTCACGACCGGTCGGGCGCCGGCCAGCGGGGTCAGCGAACGGCCAACACCTCAGGCTACCAGCGTCTGCGAGAGGCTGACGGGCGGGCCGTGAGCCGGCGCCGGGGCGAAGGCCGCGAGTCCCTTCTCCTCGAGCCAGGCGTGGTTGAAAAGGCGCGACTGGTACTTGGCTCCGCCATCGCACAGGACGGTGACGATCGTATGTCCGGGCCCGAGCTCGCGCGCCACCTGCAGCGCGCCGGCGACGTTGACGCCGCTGGTGCTGCCGAGGAACAGGCCCTCTTCGTACAGCAGCCGGTAGACGCAGCGGACGGTCTCGCCATCCGGCACGTGCACCGCACCATCGATCGGCGCGTCCTTGAGATTGGCCGTGATGCGGCCGATACCGATGCCCTCGGTGACCGAGCTGCTGCCGGTGGCCTTGAGCGTGCCGCTGCGGAAGTACTCGTACAGGCTGCTCCCCGGCGGGTCGGCGAGCAGGCAGCGCACCGTGCGGCTCTTCGATTTGAGGAATTGGGCGACGCCGGCCAGCGTGCCGCCCGTGCCGGTGGCCGCCACGAAGGCATCGATCCGGCCGCCCGTCTGCGCCCAGATCTCCGGGCCGGTGGTCTCGACATGGGCGCGGCGATTGGCGGTGTTGTCGAACTGATTGGACCAGATCGCACCCGGCAGCTCATCGGCGAGCCTGCCGGCGACCTTCTGATAGT
>JASHQW010000387.1 GCA_030038875.1 Gammaproteobacteria bacterium
GGTCATGAACCGCCTCAGCCGCCTGCCGACGATGTCTCCGTCCGGTACCTCGTGGATGGCGACCCACGTCAACTTCATGGGCAACCAGCGGCCGCGCGCCATGGATGAGCGCGACATCCGTGCGCTCCTCGAGCTGCAGGGCGCCGCGGCGCGCCGGGCGCGCCAGGCGGGCTTCGACATCGTGTACGTCTACGCCGGCATGGGATACCTGCCGTACGAGTTCTTGCTGCCGGAGTGGAATCGCCGCACCGACGCCTACGGTGGCAGCGTCGCCAATCGGGTGCGGATCGTACGCGAGCTCCTCGAGGTCACGCACGAGGCGGTGCAGGGCAGATGCGCAGTGGCGCTCAGGATCAGCCTCGAGGAGCTGCGCGCGCGGCCGAGCGAGGCGGCGCCCTCCGAGGCGCACGAGGTGGTGGCGCTGCTCGCCGATCTCCCGGACCTGTGGGACGTCAAGATGGACTCCTCGCCCACCGACTGTCCACCCTCGAGATTCGCTCCCGAGGGGAGCCATGAGCCCGTCATCGACTTCGTGAAGCAGGTGACCTCGAGACCGGTGGTCGGCGTCGGGCGCTTCACCTCGCCCGACACCATGGTGAGCCAGGTGCGGCGCGGAGTGCTCGATCTGATCGGCGCCGCGCGCCCCTCGATCGCGGATCCCTTCCTGCCGAGGAAGATCGACGAGGGGCGCGAGGCCGACATCCGCGAGTGCATCGGCTGCAACATCTGCATCTCGAGCTGGCACGACGGCGTGCCGGTGCGCTGCACGCAGAATCCGACCATCGGCGAGGAGTGGCGCCGTGGCTGGCACCCCGAGCGCATCGCGCGGGCGGCGAGCGGCGCCTCGGTGCTGATCGTCGGCGCGGGCCCCGCGGGTCTCGAATGCGCGCTATCGCTCGGCCGGCGGGGCTACGAGGTCACGGTGGCGGAGGCAGCCGAGCAGCTCGGCGGCCGGTTGCGCTTCGAGACGCGGCTGCCGGGACTTTCCGCCTGGGGCCGGGTGCTCGACTGGCGGCGCGGACAGCTCGAGCGTCTCCCCAACGTCAACATCTACCGCGGCAACCGCTTGTCGGCGGACGAGGTTCTCGGGCTCGGCAGCACCCACGTAGTCATCGCCACGGGCGCGCGCTGGGCGAGGCTGCTCTATTCGCCGCTCGAGATCCCGGCCGGCAGCCTCACGGCGCCCGGAGTACTCACCCCCGACGACCTGGCCGCGGGCGCTGCGGTTACGGACCCGGTAGTCTTGTACGACTTCGACAACTACTATCTGGGGGGTGTGCTGGCGGAACACCTCGCGCGGGGCGGACACTCGGTGAGCTACGTGACCCCGGCCGGTCATGCCTCGGCGTGGACGATCATGAGCAACGAGCAGCCGCAGGTGCACCGCGCACTCTTTTGCGCGGGCGTGAAACTGCATACCCTGTCACGTGTCACTGCTTTCGCTGATGGCGTCGTGACTCTCGCCAACCAGTTCACCCAAGCCGAGGAGCAGCTCGAGTGCCGCTCGCTCATCATCGTCGGCACGCGCTTCGCCAATGACACGCTGCACACCGAGCTCGCCGGGCGCGCCGCCGAGTGCGAAGCCGCCGGCATCCGCTCGGTGACCCGCATCGGCGATGCGCTCGCACCCGGCGCGATCGTGCACGCCGTCTACTCCGGCCATCGCTACGCGCAGGAGCTGGACGCCGACCCCGCTACGCTCACCTTCAGGCGCGATGCGCCGCTCGCGAGAATCTCCTGAGCGCCCCGCCCCTGCCCATGGAAGACGTCAAGCTCGACATCCGTCGCTGTCTCCCGGAGCGGACCGGCGACGCGGTCGCGGCACCGTGACAGGACCGCGGGTGGGGGCGCTGCCGCTGCCCACAGCGCAGCGCCTGCGCGTGCGCTGGAAGATTTTCCTGTTCCTGTTCGGCTTCGGCTTCGTCGTCTACATGCAACAGCGCGCCATCACCGTGGCGAGCTACCAGATGATGCCGCGGCTGAACCTGAGCCAGCTCCAGATCGGCTGGCTGGAGCAGGCATTGCTGCTCGGCTACACGGTGCTGCAGTTCCCCGGCGGCGTGCTGGGCCAGCGGCTCGGAGCGCGCCGCGCCTTCGTGGTCATCTCGCTCATTGCGGTCGCCGCCTGCGTGGCGACCCCACTCGCGCCGCTGCTCGTGGCCGGCACGGCTCTGTTCGCGGTGCTCGCCGCGCTGCAGCTGCTGCTCGGAGCCGCGCAGGGCCCGGTGTTTCCGGTCTCAGCCGGCGTGTTCCAGACCTGGTTCGCCCCCGACAGGTGGCCGCTCGTCCAGGGGCTGCAGAGCCTGGGGCTGCAGCTCGGCGCCGCCGTCACGCCGCCGCTCATTGCCTGGCTCATGTCGGCCTTCGACTGGCAGCGGGCACTGCTTTGGAGCTCGCTCCCGGCGCTGCTCCTGATCGGGGCGTGGGCCTGGTACGGACGCAATACTCCGGCCGAGCATCCGGCGGTGAGCGCGGCCGAGCTCGCCGACCTGGCGGCACACCCGGCGGCGCCGGTTGACGCGACGATCTCGTGGGCGCGCGTGTGGGCGCTGATGAAGAACCGCGACGTGCTGCTGCTCACCGGCTCCTACGTCTGCATGAACTACGTGTTCTACCTGCTTGCCAATTGGTGTTTTCTCTATCTGGTGCAGGAGCGTCATTTCACGGTGCTCGAGGGCGGCTGGCTCGCGAGCATGCCGCCGCTCACAGCGGCCCTTGGCGCGGGCGCAGGCGGGTGGCTCGCCTCTTACTTCGGCGCCCGCTACGGCGTGCGCCGCGGCTTGAGTCTGGTGCCGCTGGCCTCGCTCCCCTCGGCTGCAGTGCTGCTCCTCCTGGCGGTGCATGGGTCCAACGCCTACCTGGCCGTGGTTGCCCTCGCCCTGTGCTTCGGCGCGGTCGAGCTCAACGAGGGCCCGTACTGGGCCGCCATCATGCACGTCGGGCGCGCCGATGCCATGGCGGCGTCGGGGTTGCTCAATACCGGCGGCAATGCCGGCGGGCTGATCGCCACCCCGATCGTCGCCTATCTTTCGAGTCAACAAGAGTGGACGCTGGCGTTCGCCATCGGCGCCGCGTTCGCGGTCACAGGCGCCGCCGCCTGGCTGGCGGTGGACCCGACACGCGAGGCGGACGGATCCGCTGGAGTGACGCCCGCCATCGTGAAAAATTAATGCGCCGGCCCCGCGGTGATGGGCCGGTGCTGACCTGAGGGGAGGGGCACCATGAAAGCCAATGCACGTCTGTCACGCGCGGTCGCGGCGATTCTCGGTGCGCACGCGGCTCACGCCGCCGCGCAGTCTGCACCACCGGCCACCGAGACTCCCGCGAGCGGCGCGCTGCAGGAGGTACTGGTGACCGCCAATCGCCGCGTCGAGAACCTGCAGGACGTGCCGATCACCATCCAGGCGCTGACGGCCGAGACGCTGAGCCAGCTCAATGTGCAGACCTTCGATGATTTCATCAAGTACCTCCCCAACGTCACCGCCACCACCTTCGGTCCGGCACAGGGCGACATCAATATGCGGGGACTCTCGACCGGCGGCTCGGGCGGCGTGCAGGGGGTGGGCGCCACCGAGAGCTTCCCCAACGTGGCGGTCTACCTGGATGAGCAGTCGGGCGAGGTCCCGGGACGAAACCTCGACATCTACGCGGTGGATCTCGAGCGCATCGAGGTGCTCGAGGGCCCGCAGGGCACGCTGTTCGGCGCCGGTGCCGAGGCCGGCGTGTTGCGCTACATCACCAACAAGCCGAAGCTGAATGTCACCGAGGCGAACGTCGATGCCGGCTACGCCACGACCGCGCACGGCGACCCGAGCTCGTCCGTCGACGCGGTCCTCAACCTGCCGCTGATCGAGGACCGCCTGGCCGCGCGTCTCGTCGTCTACGACGACCGGCGCGGTGGTTACATCGACAACATCCCAGCGACGTTCACGCGCGAGGCGACCGACCGGGTCGTCACCGATTACTTCGGCGGCGTAGTACCCCCGAGCAGCGGCCCGATCAACAACTTCGCGAACGTCGCGAACGCCATCAACCCGGTCACCTATGAGGGCCTGCGGGCCTCGCTGCTCTATCAGATCGACGACGCCTGGAAGGCCCTGATCACCCAGTCCTACCAGAGCATCGATGCCGAGGGCGTCGCCTGGGAAGAGCAGTACGACAGCCTGGGGACTGCGCTCCCCGATCTGTCGGTGCAGCTGTACGGCCCGAGCTACGACAAGGACCGGTTCGAGAACACGGCCTGGACGCTCGAGGGCAAGGTCGACTCGCTCAAGCTCATCTACGCGGGCGCGTTCCTCGACCGCACGGTCGATCAGCTGCAGGACTACACCAATTACTCCCGCGGCACCTACGCCGGCTACTACCAGTGCAACTATCCTGGTTACCCTTTCAACAGCGGCTTCTACACCGCCGCCAATGCACCCAACCCCGGACTGGTGGGAGTCGCGATCCCCACTCCCGGCAACTTCACGCAATCGAGCACCTACCCCGGCATGGGCGTATCGCCCGGCTTCTGCTACTCACCGCGGGCCTTCTGGACGGACCACGAGAGCACCACGCACCAGAGCCACGAGCTGCGCCTGAGCACCCCGGACGACTGGCGGCTGCGGGGCCTGGCGGGACTTTTCTGGGAGCAGTACCGCATTCACGAAAACACCGACTGGCATTACGGCACCAGTCCCAACTTCTACCCCATCGGCCCGCCGAGCATCGATCCGTACGTAACGCCGCCGACGGACTACCCGGTCACCTCCAACAACCCGAACGTACGCCCGGCAGGCGATGTGTTCTTCGACGACGTGACGCGCGGCTACGAGCAGACCGCCGCCTTCACCTCCATCGACTTTGACATCGTCCCGAAGGTGCTGACGATCACCGGCGGTACGCGCTGGTACGACACGCGCAACTTCGAGCTCGGCTCCAACGTCGGCAGCTTCGGCTGCGAGATCTACGGGCCCTATACCGGCTACGTGCCGCCGAACCCCTGTGTCAGCACGCTGGCGAACGGAGTGCTGAGCAACCTCAACAACCTCGACGCCAAGCACCTGCGCGATTCCTACGTCGGCACCCGCAGCCGCGCCAACCTCTCCTGGCACATCACGCCGGACATCATGGCCTACTACACCTGGTCGCAGGGCTTTCGCCCGGGTGGCTTCAATCGCGCGCAGGCGGAGATCAAGGCGAGCTCACCGCTCTTCGGCATCTGGCAGCCGCCGATCTCCTACGCGCCCGACACGCTCACCAACAACGAGATCGGCTGGAAGACCGAGTGGCTCGATCACCATCTGCAGTTCAACGGCGCCGTCTACCAGGAGAACTGGGACAACGTGCAGCTCAGCATCTTCGACCCGAGCGTCACCGGCAACCTGGTGTTCACCACCAACGGACCTAACTACCGGGTGCGCGGCGCCGAGACCCAGCTGCTGTGGCGCATCCTCTCCGGACTCACCCTGACCGGTTCGGCCGCGTGGAACAGCAGCGAGAACGTGAGAAACCTCACCCTGGTGGGCAACAACGGCCAGCCGATCACCAATGTCGTCAATCCCTTCGGTCAGCTCGGGGGACCACTCGCCCAGTCGCCGCCGTTCGAGGCGAACCTGCGCCTGCGCTATGACTGGCACGTCAGCGACTACGATGCGTTCCTGCAGATCGGCACCGCGCATCAGGCCCACTCCTACGCCACGACGAATCCGCAGCAGACCACGTTCCAGGGGGTGCCGACGGATTTCAACGATCCTGCCTTTACGACCTACGACGCCTCGGCAGGCATCGGCTCGGGGCCGTGGAGCGCACAGCTCTATGCCGAGAACTTCACCGATACCCGCGCGATCCTCTACTCCTCGTATGCCGAGTTCGTGAAGATGGACACTATCAACCGGCCACGGACGATCGGGCTGCGGATGTCGTACAAGTTCCAGGGCAAGTAGCGCTACGCCGCTCCGGCGGTGCGCGCCGCCGCGGAAGCCGCGGCACGATAGCCCCGCAGGAGGCTGCCATGCACCGCCACATAGCCGGGTGCAGTCACCTGCGTGCGCCCGCCGAGCAGCGAGTTGAGCCTGCCGAGCGCGTGAAACGGCACCGACGGGTAGCAGTGATGCTCGGCGTGGTAAGGCATGCGCCAGGCGATGAGGCGCACGGCCGCGTTGCTGCGGGTGGTGCGCGTATTGGCGAGCATGTCGGGACTCAGCGGACAGCCGGCGTGCTCCGCGAGCAGGAACAGCCGCAGGAAGGGCTGCCCGAGCAGCGCTGGCAGCACCCAGTAGAGAAGCACGGCGGCGTCACGGAGGTACCACGAGGTCGCTGCGACCGCGATATACCCGGCCCAGAGCACGCGCGCCTCACGCACGATGAGAGGCCGCTGCTCCGCCGGCACGAACGGCTCGGTCACGCGACCTAAGAACGCGTGCCGCGCCGTCACGGCCAGCCGGTCGCCCCAGTAGGGCAGCCCCGAGACGCGCCACGTCCAGGAGGCGACGCTCGCCGGCGGCGGCACTGCGAGCTCCGGGTCGCGCTCCGGGTCCTGTGTGTAGCGGTGATGCGCGAAGTGAAAGCAGCGGAAGTAAGCCGGCGGCAGCAGGAGCAGCGCGCCGCAAATCCAGGCGACGCCGGCATTCAGCCAGCGGCTCGCAAAGGCCGTGCCGTGAATCGACTCATGCAGCGCACAGAAGAGAAACGACAGCACGATCCCGTGCAGGATGAGCGCCGGCAGCAGGTAGAGGTGACCGCGGCTCACTCGGATGAGCAGCCCCGTGGCAAGCAACAGCGCCGCATGCCAGGCGAGTTGCCGCAGGCCAAGGGCGTCCGATCGCCGCGACAGGCGGCGCACCGCGTCGCGCTCGAGACCTGGCGTCGCTATCGCATCGATGTCCATGGCAGTACGCTCGACGGCGCCTCAGGGGGCCGGCCCCTCGGCCAGCACCGTGCGGCTGCCCAGTTTGCCGCGCACACTCGCGCGCGCGCCACTCGTCCCTTCCGGCCACGTGAGCTCCAGCGTCCCCCTCCCCTGCGGGGTCTCGAGGACAAGATGCGCGCGTACGGTGCCGGTGCGCCCCGGCCAGGCAATGGTTCCGGAGGCGCTCACATCCTCGGTCCAGCGGAGCGCGCGCAACTCGAGCCGGTAGCCCTCCTGTGCCGCGGTGGCGGTGAAGCTCCCGCCGCGCAAGCCCACTTCTCTCCCCGGGCCGTTGGCAACGGCGCGCGCAATCGCGTCTTCCGCGGTGAGCAGTGCCGCCGTCACCACGCGCAGGTCCTCCGTGTCCGTCGCGCCCGCGGAGCCCTGCGCGGGGGCGAGCTCGTGCACGCGGCGCGCGAACCCCGGCACGAGGCGCACGGCGGGCACTGCCCCCGCGCATTCCTCGTCGCCGGCTGCGAGAGTGTCCATGAAGCGTCGCACCAGCACCGCACCGCACTCGCTGCGCGCGTGCGGCAGAGCGTTGACATGAAAGCTGTTGGCAATGACGACGTGGTGCGCGTGCGGAAAGTGCGCCGCCGCTACCGCGCCATCCGCCACGCTCGTCATGTTGTCGAGCTCACCCGACAGCACCAGCACCGGCACGTCGGGATAGCTGGACGCCGGAAAAACCAGCGGCGAGCGCGGATAGGCGGGCGGGGACGGCCATTCGACGCACTGGTCGATGAAGGCGTAGTCGAGCGGCATGCTGCGGTACTCAGCGATCGTGAACGGCGCATAGGTCTCAGGCGCCTCGGCCTGGCGCTGCGCGACACGTGCGTCGCGCTGCGCCACTCGCTCGGCGGGCGGCAGCTGCATATCGAAGATCTGCGGCGGATCCTGGCAGGACACCTCCGCCGCAAGTCCGGCGCTGAACATTCGCGGATCGTGGGTCGGGTCGCGCGAGTCGACGCTGCCTTGAGTCTCCGCCATGAGCCGCAGCAGCGGCGCGAAGTCCCCGCTCGCGAAAGCGCGCGCCGCCGCATCGAGCTCGCGCACCGTGGAGAAGGCCGGCGAGCCCCCGAACATCACGATCGCGAGTGCGCCCGCATTGGCGGTGACTCTCAACGTCTGATCGGCGCCGTAGCGAACGCTGGCCGCGAAGGGATGCGAGCGCAGCCGCTCGAGAGCCGGAAGAACGTGATCCAGGGAGTTTCCGGGAATCGCGCTGCACGCCGGTGAGCGCGCGCACGCCAGGTTGAATTTCTCGCGCATGGCGGGGGCGTAGTGCGGGTACCAGGCGAAGTCCGGCCCGTCGAGCGGATCGGCGCCGTCGAGCACCAGCGCGCGCACCTTCTCACGGTGGCGCAGCGCGAACACCTGCGCGAAGTAGCTGCCGTAGGAGTCGCCGTACAGGCCGACGCGGTCGATCGCGAGCGCATCGAGAATCGCCGCGAGATCGTCGGCGGCGAGTGCCGTGCTGTAGAAAGGCGCTGCACGCCCGAGCGCGCGCCCGCATGCGCCCACGTTGCTCTCGGTGAGAGCCGGCGCATCCTGAAGCTCGCGGCAGTCGATCGCTCCGGAACGGCCGGTGCCGCGGTTGTCCATGATGATGACGTCGTAGCGCGCGCGCAGCGGCCCGAAGAGCGCCAGGTAATCA
>JASHQW010000388.1 GCA_030038875.1 Gammaproteobacteria bacterium
ATCGCTCGGCATGAGGCCCGAGGTGCTGGAAGCGATCACGACGTCGCGCGGCGCGTGCCGGCTGACGGCCGCGAGCGTGCGCTGCTTGAGCTCGAGCTGCTCCGGGATGTTCTCCTGGATGAGATCCGCCTGGCGCGCCATCGCCGTGAGATCCGTGGTGAAGCTGAGCTTGCCCTTCGGCGGCAGCGGCGCGAACGTCAGCCGCGACAGTGCCCCTTCGGCATTGGCGACCGCTCCGCGGATCCAGGCCTCCATCTCCGGCTTCACGTCCGCCGCCACCACGTCGATGCCGAAGTGCAGCGCGCGTGCCGCCCAGCCGCCGCCGATCACCCCCGTGCCGAGCAGTCCCAGTGTTCTGACCTGTCTCATGATCTCCAGCACCGTGGGAGCGCGCGTCAGGCGCGCCGCGCTCTTTTTAATGTGCTCGTAATAATATAATAAAGCCCCGCGGCGCGCATGTACGCGCTGCGCGGCCTGTGGGCAGAGGCTTGAGCGCTCGCGCAGCCCGCGCGCACAATGCGTGCGGCTGGAGCGCTGACCCCTGGCACTCGCGAACCGGAGGCCCTATGGGACTGCTCGATGGATTGATTGGCGGCGGCGGCGGCGCCGAGATGGCGAGCGCCCGCAGGATTTCGCGCAGAAGCTCTCCGAGGCGCTGCCGGCCGCCATCGACAAGCTCACGCCCGGGGGAACGGTTCCCAAGTAAGCCGTGAGGCGCGGCCCCGGCTTTCTGCGGCGCAAGTCCGTGGCGCGGTGCGTCGCCGAGAGCCGCGGCGAGCGCGGCCCGCACCTCGAGCGCGCGCTCGGCTTCTGGAGCCTGACGGCCTTCGGGGTCGGCTGCACCATCGGCGCCGGCATCTTCTCGCTCACCGGCGATGTCGCCGCCCACCAGGCAGGTCCCGCGGTGTCGCTGGCCTTCGTGCTCGCGAGTCTCGCCTGTTTTTTTGCGGGACTGTGCTACGCCGAGTTCGCCGCCATGGTGCCGATCTCGGGCAGCGCCTACTCCTATGCCTATGTGACCCTCGGCGAGCTCACCGCCTGGATCATCGGCTGGAGCCTGGTGCTCGAGTGGCTGTTCTCGGCGTCGCTGGTGGCGATCAGCTGGTCGGGCTACGCGCAGGCGGCACTGCGCGATCTGGGCCTCGCGTTCCCTCCCCCGCTCTCGCAGGCGCCTTTCACGGTCGACGCCCGCCACCATGTGATCGCGACCGGCGCCTGGCTCGACCTGCCCGCGGTCGCCGTGGTGCTCGCCTGCACGGTGCTCATGCTCGCCGGCACGCGCGCCTCGGCGGCGGTCAACACCGCGATCGTGCTCGCCAAAGTGTTCGCGCTCATCGTGCTGGTGGCGGTCGGTGCGCGCTACGTGCATCCCGCCAACTGGCGGCCGTTCATTCCCGCGAACGGCGGCAGCTTCGGACAGTTCGGCTGGTCGGGCCTGGCGCGCGGCGCCGGGATCCTGTTCTTCGCCTACATCGGCTTCGACGGCGTCTCGACGCTGGCGGAGGAGGCCCGCAACCCGCAACGCACGCTCCCCTGGAGCCTGTTCGCCTCGCTCCTCGTCTGCACCGTGCTGTACGTCAGTGTCAGCTTCGTCATCACCGGTCTCGCCGACTACCGCTCGCTCGCCGTCGCCGATCCCCTCTACTACGCGCTCTCGGCGGCGCGCGTGCCGCTCGGCTCGGTCAAGACGCTGGTGAGCGTCGTAGCGCTCGTCGGCCTCGTGTCCGTCGTGCTGGCGAGCATCGTCGGGCAGGTGCGCATCTTCTACTCGATGGCGCGCGACGGCCTGCTGCCGCCGGCATTCGCCCGCGTGAGCGGCGCGCACCAGACTCCGGTCATCGGCACGCTGCTGACGGGCGGCGTCGCCGCGCTGATCGCCGGCGTCATCCCGCTCGGAACGCTCGGTGAGCTGATCTCGCTCGGCACGCTGCTCGCCTTCACCATGGTGTGCGTCGGAGTACTGGTGTTGCGGCGCATCGATCCGGCCGCTCAGCGCCCGTTCCGCACGCCGTGGGTGCCGGTGGTGCCGCTGCTCGGCATCGCCAGTTGCGTGGTGCTGATGGTGAGCCTGCCGGGCGGCACCTGGCTGCAGCTCTGCGCCTGGGGCGCGCTCGGGCTCCTCATCTACGCCGCCTACGGCCGGCGTCACTCGCGCCTGCGCGGCGCTGACCCTTCCTAGGCGCGCCGGGCGCGTGCCGCCGCCAGGCCCGCGGCGCAGAAGCGTCGGATCCGCTCGCAGGCCTCATCGAGGCTCGCCGCGTCGGTCGCGAAGCACACCCGCACGCAGTGGGCCGTCGCCGCTCCGAAGGCGGCGCCGTCCATGACCGACACCTTCTGCGACGCGTACAGCGCCCGTACGAACTCAGCGCCCGTGAGGCCCGTGGCGCTCACGTCGAGCAGCATGAACATGCCCGCCTCGGGCTCGATGGGACGCAGCTCGCGGATGCCGCGCAGACCGGCCGCGAAGCGCAGCTGGCGGGTGCGGCAGTACTCGCGCGTACGCTGCTCGGCCGCGGGCGCAATGCCGAGCGCGGTGATCGCCGCCTCCTGCACGAAGCCCGGGAGGCCGAAGAGCATGCACATGGCGAGAAGCTCGGCGTTGGCCGCGAGCTCGCGCGGACCGACCAGCCAGCCGGCGCGCCAGCCGGTCATGGCATGCGATTTCGACAGACTTCCGAGCGTCACGACCTGCTCCGGGAGCCGTGCGCCGAGGCCCGGCACCCTGCCTCCCGGTGCGAGCCCCGCGTAAACCTCGTCGGCGATCAGCCACAGGTCGTGGCGGCGCGCCAGCTCGCCTATACCTTCGAGCTCCGCCTCGTTGAAGACGATGCCGCTCGGATTGTTGGGACTCGCCCAGACGATCGCGCGTGTGCGGCTCGTGACGAGCGCCGCGAGTGCCGCGAGGTCGGGGCGCAGCCCCGCGTCCGCCGGAGCGCGCACCAGGCGCGCGCCGCCCACCTCGAGCGTCGCCGGATAGGTCGGGTACATGGGCTCGAACGTCACGACCTCGTCGCCGGGACCCAGGAGACACAGCG
>JASHQW010000389.1 GCA_030038875.1 Gammaproteobacteria bacterium
CGCCGGCGAGACCGATCTGCACAGCTTCATGGGCCACATGCTGCTCGAGGCGACGCGCCAGTTCGACGCCATCTCGGGCGTCGTCATCGTCCTCAAGGACTCGCTGCAGGAGTGGCGCATCATCGCCCACGTGCGCGACGGTCAGCTCGCCGAGCCCTCCTACCCGGTCAAGGTTCCCGTGACCAGCTCGAGCTTCACCGAGAGATTCGGGCAGCTGCGCGAGCCGCACTACGTGGACTACGCCACCCAGCCGGAAGAGATCTGGCCCGGCGTGCGCGAGTTTCACCGCAGCGAGGGCGCGGTTGGCGTGGTCATCTACCCGCTGGTGTTCGGCGCACGCAGCGTCGGCTTCTTCATCCTCACCTTCCGGCGCGACGCCCGCGACGTGCAGCGCAGCGGCCTGCTCGTCGCGCTCGCGCAGCAAGCGACGCTCGCCGTGCAGCTGACGCGGCTCGCCTACTCCGCCAAGGAGGCGGCCGTGCTCATGGAGCGCACGCGCATCGGGCAGGAGATCCACGACGGCCTCGCACAGGCCTTCACCGGGATCCTGATGCAGCTCGGCGCCGCCGAGGAATTCCCCTCCTGCAAGAAGCGCAACTCCGAGCTCGCCGTCACGCTGTCCCGCATCCGCGACCTGGCGCGCGACGGACTCGCCGAGGCGCGCCGCTCGGTGATGGCGCTGCGGCTCGATCAGACGCGGCGCGCGGGGCTCGAGCTGGCGTTGCGGCAGCTGGCCGAGCGCTCCACCGTCCCCGGCGGCGTCACCTGCACCTTCGAAGGCGGCGGCGTGATCACGGGGCTGCGCCCCGAGCACGAGCACGAGCTGCTGCGCATCGCGCAAGAAGCGGTCAGCAACGCGGTGCGCCACGCTCGCCCGCAGAATGTCCGCATCACGACCATGGAAGAGGCTGCGCACTGGACCATGGCGATCGCGGACGACGGCGTCGGCATGGAGCAGCGGCCCGAGCTGTACGCGCGGCAGGGCTTCGGGCTCTCCAGCATGCGCCAGCGCGCCGGAGCAATCGGCGGGGAGTGGCAGATCGAGAGCCAGCCGGGCGCAGGCACGCGCGTCAGCGTGCGCATGGCGAAGCGGGTGGCTTGATGGCGGCGGAACTGAAGACCCGCCGGATCAGCGTCATCCTCGCGGATGATCATCCGGTGGTGCGCGACGGACTCGCGGCCATGGTCAACCAGCAGGCCGACATGGAAGTGGTCGCCGAGGCGGGCGACGGCGAGGAGGCGATCGCGCGCTACGAGCAGTACCGGCCCGACGTGCTGGTGCTCGATCTGCGCATGCCCAAGCGCGACGGCGTCGCCGTGGTGCAGCGCGTGCTCGAGCTCAACCCCAAGGCGCGCATCCTCATCATGACCACGTACGATGGCGATGAGGACATCTTCCAGTGCCTGTCGCAGGGCGCAAAGGGTTATCTCCTCAAGGACGCCCCGCGCCAGGAGATCCTCTCGGCAATCCGCGCCGTGAGCGAGGACCGTCCCTACACCTCGACCACTGTCGCCGCCAAGGCACTGCAGCGCATGGCGAAGCCGAGCCTCACACAGCGCGAGCTCGATGTTCTGCAGCTCGTGGCCGAGGGTCGCAGCAACAAGGACATCGCGCGGCGGCTGTCGATCACCGAGGGCACCGCCAAGACCCACGTGAAGGCGATCCTCACCAAGCTCGATGCCATCAGCCGCACGGAAGCGGTCGCGGTCGCGCACAAGCGCGGTCTGATCCACCTCTAGGAGCTCAAGCCTTGGGTGCCTGGTAGCCCTCGGGCGCCTTTGATCCCGCGCCGAAGAAGAATTTCTCCATCTCGCCCTCGAGAAACTTGCGCGCCTTGGGCTCGATGGGCGTCAGCCGGTACTCGTTGATGAGCATGGTCTGGTGCTTGAGCCATTGCGCCCAGGCCTCGCGCGACACGCTCTCGTAGATGCGCCGCCCGAGATCACCGGGGTAAGGCGGCCGGTCGAGCCCCGGCGCCTCGCGCTTCAAGAGCACACACTGGACCACTCGCGACACGCTACGCTCCCGGCTGCCCCGGCGCCTCGGGTACCTCGAACATCGTGCCCTGCGCCAGGCGCGTCAGTAAGGCGCTGATCGGTGCGGGCAGACCGACGCGCGCCGGCGCGCGCACGTTATACCAGAGGCTCGTCCCCTCCTCCATGACGCTCGCGGCGCCGCCACAGTGCACGAGCATCGGCCTCACCACGAGGCTGAAGTGCGTGAAGGCATGCTCGAAGGTACTCAGGGCTTGGGGCTCGCTCCCGCGGGCGACCAACGACTCGCGCATGAAGGCGCGCGCCGCGGTCTCGGTGTCGAACTCCGGCAGGCACCACAGCCCGCCCCACACGCCGCTCTCCGGCCGACGCTCGAGCAGCACGCTCCCGTCCGCGCGCAGCGCCACCACCATGAACACCTCGCGCGTACGGCGGCGCTGCGCCACGCGCTCCGCCGGGAGCTCCTGCTGACGGCCGGTGCGCCGCGCGCAGCAGCCGTCTGCGAGCGGGCAGCGCTCGCACAGTGGGCGCGAGCGCACGCACACCGTGGCGCCGAGATCCATGATGGCCTGGGTGTACTCGGCGACGCGCGCGCGCGGCGTGCAGCGCTCGGACAACTCCCACAGCCGCTTGACTGCGATGCTCGCGGCGGCGCCGGCGGACACGGCGAAGTAGCGCGCCAGCACGCGCCGGACGTTGCCGTCGAGGATCGGGAAGCGCTCCCCAAAAGCGAGCGCGAGGATCGCCCCCGCGGTCGAGCGCCCGACGCCCGGCAGGCCCGCGACTCCGGCGAAGCTGCGCGGAAACTCTCCGCCATGCTCGGCGCAGATCAGGCCCGCGGCGCGATGCAGGTTGCGCGCCCGCGCGTAATAGCCGAGCCCCGACCACAGGTGCAGCACCTCATCGACCGGAGCCGCGGCGAGCGCGCGAACCTCGGGGAAGCGGCGTATGAAGCGTTCGTAGTACGGCCTGACGGTGGGAACCTGCGTCTGCTGCAGCATGATCTCGGACACCCACACCCGGTAGGGGGTGCGGTCGGTCTGCCAGGGAAGGTCGTGCCGGCCCGCGCGCGCGTGCCACTCGAGCAGGGGCAGGGCGATCGGGGATTGATCGGGGGGCACGCGGAGGATTCTAACGCCCCCGCGCCTCGTCAGCCGCCGCGGCGCCCGCGGGCGCTCACGGGCGATCGCACAGCTCGATCTCGCCGCTCATGGTCTTCAGCCGCACGTGCCCGCTGCCGACGCCGCGCGTGCCGTTGAGCTTCTGTCCCGGGCCGTACTCGCTGGTGCGCTCGGCCTTGGCATTGAAGCAGTTGCTGATGTCACCGCTCAGAGACTGGATCTCGTACTGAAAACCATCCTCGGAAGCCGCGCGCACCTTGAGGTCGCCGTTCACCGACTGCCCATCGAAATCCACTCCGCGCAGCAGGCGCCCCTCGAAGGTGATGTCGCCGGAGGTGCTGCGCAGCCGGACCGAGCGCGCGGACTCGAGCTCGGCGGTGATTTCCCCGCTCACCGTGGTGGCCTCGAGGTCCCCGGCGGCGTGCTTGAGCTCGAGATCGCCGCTCACGGTGCTGATGTGCAGCTTGGCCGGCTGCCCCTTGCCGCGCAGCTTCAGGCTCCCGCTCACCGACTTCACCTCGATGTCCGCGGGGCCGATCTCAGCCGCGATGTCGCCGCTCACGGTCTTCAGGCGCTGGGCGCCGAGCACGCCGCTGGAAGTGACATCGGCGCTTACGGCCGAGACGTCGACCTCGCTGTCCTTCGGCACCTGCACGCGCAGGTGCGTCTCGCCGTGTCCCCAGCCGGAGTGCCGCTGGATCACGCGGACGACGGTGTGATCGCCCGAGCTCGTGACCTCGACATGATCGACCCCTTCGCCGAGCTCGGCCTTGACGCCGACGGCGGGGCGCTCCCAGCCGGTCACGTCGACCGAGCCGCTGGTGCTCGAGATCTCCACGACCCCGCGGGCCTGCGCGGCCACCTCGCGCTCGAAGGTCCCGGCACTGTCGCTGCCCCAGACCGCAGCGCTCGCGATGGACGCAACCACGGCGGGCAGCAGCCGATAACTCAGACGCATCTTCAGATCCCCTTGCCAGCGTCGCTGGCCTCACGCACGTCCGTAAGGACGCGCATCTCATCCTGGTAAGTGTTCACGAGCAGCTCCTGCAGCAGCGCATTACCCGGATCCTTACCGAGCGCGCTCTCGATGTCCTGCTTCGCCTGACGAATGGTCGCGAGGCTCGCCACTACCTTGGCGCGGCTCGCGGGCGGCAGCGTCGCGAGCTGAGTGCCGAGCGAGCGCATCAGCTCCTCGTGCTGGCGCTGGTAGCGCGGGTCGGTCACCCACGCCGTCGGCACCGTCGCCGGCACCGGCCGCGCCGCCTGCGCCAGCGGCGGCGCCGATCCCGCACCCGGGAGGACGCTGCGCCCGATCCACACGCCGACCGCGACGCAGCCCACCATGGCTGCCGCCGCCAGCCAACGCAACGGTGGCGCTGCGCCGCGGCGCGCGCCGCCCGCCGCCACCGCTGCACGCACGGTGTCGCGCCGGGCGATCTGCGCTTCGATCTGCGGCCACAGGTCCGCCTTGGGCTCGATGGTCCGCGGCAGGTCGCGCAGCGTCGTGACGCTCCGGGTATCCCGCTCCGTCATGTCAGCCAACCTCCACGTTCAACCGCTCGCGCAGTAATCTCCTGGCCCGGTGCAACTGTGCCTTGCACGTGCCTTCCGCCACGCCGAGCATCTGCGCCGCCTCCGTGTGCGAGTAACCGTACAGGGCGTGCAGCACCAGTGCATCGCGCGCACCCTCCGGCAGCGCCCCGATCGCTTCCTCGATCTCCTGCACTTCCACCGGCGTCTCGAGTGTCCAATCGGGCTCGACCCCCTCTTCCTCCACCTCTATATCCGGCACCAGCTCGTCGCGGGCCGTCTTGCGGCGCTTCGCGAGCGTCACGTTGACCGCGATCCGGTGCAGCCACGTGCCGAACGAGCTGCGCGTCTCGAACTGTGCGAGCGCGCGCCAGGCGTTGATGAAGGTCTCCTGGGTGCAGTCCTCCGCCGTATGCGGCTCGCGTGTCATGCGCAGGCACAGGCCGTACACCCGACCGGTGTGCTCGCGGTAGAGCCGCTCGAAGGCGCGGGTATCCCCGGCACGGGCCCGCTCTACCAGCGCCCCCTCCCAGTCGATCGGCGAGTCCTCGACCTGCGCAAGTGTCATCGGTGAGTTAGAGAGACGGCGGCCGGTCGCGGTTTAAATGCGATACGTCGCTGACGGGCAACAGTTTTTTGCGGAACTCGGCCACACTGCCCCTTTCTAAGGGGACGAAGGGAAGGAGGACAGCGTGGCAATGCGACAAAACTGGGCTCTCGATTCCATTGCCGCGGCGCTGAGCGAGCATTGGCGCAAGGCCAGCGAGAGCACCGTGCGGCTGTTCTGGTCGACCCCGGTCAGCTGGCTGGAGGCGTACCGCTTGCGCGCACCCGTCACCATCTCACCAGCGGCGGCAGACTCATCAGGTACGCGTCCGGATCCGCATCGGTACTGAAACCGAAGCGGGTGCCCCGGTCGTAGACCAGGTTGAACTCGACGTAGCGCCCTCTCTTCACGAGCAGCCGCTCGCGCGCCGCCTCGTCGTAAGGCGCGTCCTTGCGCCGCGCGACGATGCGCGGATAGACCTCGAGCACGGCCTCCCCGACCGCACGCACGAAGGCGAACTCCCTCCCGTCCGTCCCCGTCGCGAGGTCATCGAAGAAGATCCCCCCGACGCCGCGCGGCTCCTGCCGGTGCGGCAGGTAGAAATACCGGTCGCACCAGGCCTTGTATTCCTGGTACGCGCCGGGCCGGTACGTGGCGCACGCCGCGGCGAGCGCCGCATGGAACTCCGCGGTGTCCGCGTCGATGGGGAACGTGGGGGTGAGGTCCGAGCCGCCGCCGAACCAGGCGCGGCTGGTGGCGAGATAGCGCAGGTTCATGTGCATCGCCGGCACGTACGGATTCCTCATGTGGGCGACGAGCGAGATGCCGCAGGCGGTGAAGCGACCTTCGGACTCGGCGGCTCCCGCCACTTGCGCCCGTGCCTCGGGGGCGAGCACGCCCCAGACGTGACTCACGTTCACGCCCACCTTCTCGAATACCGACCCACGCAGGAGGCGCGCTTCGCCGCCGCCCTGCAGGCGATGACCGTCGGGCTTCTTCCACGCCCGCGCCTCAAAGCGGCTCTGGGGCTCGAAGGCTTCGAAGGCCGCGCAGAAGCGCGCCTGCAGGTCGCGGAAGTATTGGCTCGCGGTCGCGGCGAGCGTGCCCGCGTCCGGCTCGGGCGCACGCGTCTCGCTAGGGGTGCTCATGTACGAAGTCCACGAGGCGGGCCACGGCATCGGGGTCGGTGTCCGGCCAGATGCCGTGGCCGAGGTTGAAGATGTGTCCGGGGGCGTTGCCTGCCTCCGTGAGCACCCCCGCCGCCGCCCGCGTGAGCTCCTCGGGTGGCGCGAAGAGCGCCGCGGGATCGAGATTGCCCTGCACTGCCTTGTCGGGTCCCAGCAGCGCGCGCACCTCCGAAAGCGGCGAGCGCCAGTCGACGCCTACCACGTCCACCTCGAGCCCGGCGACCGTACGCAGGAGAGCGCTGCCCTGGTTCAGATAGTAGATGAGTGGCACGCCGAGGGGCTTGAGCGCCGCGAGCGTGTGCCGCACGGCCGGGAGCGCAAAGCGCGTGTACTCACGCACCCCGAGCAGTCCCGCCCAGGACTCGAACAGCATCAACGCCTGCGCGCCGGCGGCAGCCTGCGCCGTAAGGTAAGCCGCCATGGCGTCGGCGAGGCGCATCAGCAGCCGCTCGGCCTCCTGCGGCTGGGCAAAGAGAAAGGTACGCGCCGGCGCAAACTCCTTCGAGGGGCGGCCGCAGACGAGATAGCAGAGGAGCGTGAACGGCGCGCCGGCGAAGCCGATGAGCGGCGCCGCTCGCGGCACGCTTCGGCGCACCAGGCGGATTGTCTCCAGCACGAAGGGCACATCGCGCGCGGGCTCGAGCGTGGGAAGCGCTTCGATCTGCGCCCGCGTACGAACGGGCACACGCACGACGGGCGCGGGCTCGAACGTGAGTCCGACTCCCATCCCCTGAAGAGGCGTCATGATGTCGCTGAAGAGGATCGCCGCATCGAGCTCGAAGCGCCGCAAGGGCTGCAGCGTCACCTCGGCCGCGAGCTCGGGCGTGCGGGTGAGCGTCTCGAAGTCGACCTTCGAGCGCAGCTCGCGGTACTCGGGGAGGTAACGCCCCGCCTGGCGCATGATCCAGATGGGGCGATGCGCCACGCTCTGGCGCCGGCAGGCGGCGAGGAAGGCGCTCGCCGGCACCCGCGTCTCGGCGCCCCGCTCACTCATGCGCGCAACCACCGCGCAACCTCGGGCGCAAAGTAACTGATGATGAGATCCGCGCCGGCGCGCGCGATCCCTGTCAGCGTCTCGAGCACCGCGGCACGCTCGTCGATCCAGCCGCGCTCGGCCGCCGCCTTGATGAGGCTGAACTCCCCCGACACCTGATAGGCCACCACCGGCACCCGCACGGCATCGCGCACCTGGCGGATGACGTCGAGGTAGGGCCCGGCGGGCTTCACCATGACGAGATCGGCGCCCTCGGCGACGTCGGTCAGCACCTCGCGCAGCGCTTCGCGCGCATTCGCCGGATCCATCTGGTAGGAACGCCGGTCGCCGAACGCCGGGGCTGACTCGGCCGCCTCGCGGAACGGCCCGTAGAAGGCGGACGCGTACTTGGCGGCGTAGGACACGATGGGGGTCGACGCGAGCCCCTCACGGTCGAGGAGCGCGCGGATCGCCTGCACACGGCCGTCCATCATGTCGCTCGGGGCCACCGCATCCGCTCCGGCGCGCGCGTAGTTGAGCGCGACCTCAGCGAGCGTTGCGATCGAGGAGTCGTTGTCGATGGTGCCGCCGTCGCGCACGTGGCCACAGTGTCCGTGGTCGGTCGCGCCGCACAGGCAGACGTCGGCCCACACGAGGAGCTCCGGGCAGGCCTCCTTGATGGCCGAGATCGCCTGGGCCGCGAGGCCCTGTGGGTCGCGGGCGGCGCTCGCGCGCGCGTCCTTCTCGGCGGGCGCGGCGAACAGCAGCACCGCCGGAACCCCGGCGCCGGCCGCCGCCTTCGCCTCCTTGACCGCCTGGTCCACCGACAGCTGCGAGATCCCCGGCATGCTCTCGACCGCATTACGCACCGCGCGCCCGGGCACGACGAACAGCGGATAGATGAGCGCGTCGGGCGTCAGGCGCGTCTCGCGCACCATGCGGCGCCAGGCGGCCGACTGTCGGGTGCGCCGCGGTCTTTCCTCGGGAAATGGCATGGGCAGCTCTCTCTTCAGGCTCTCTGTTGCAGGAGACGGTAGGTGGTGACCGCGAGCCCGTGGAGCGTCGCGGTCTCGGCGAGTGTCGCGTTGCGCCCGCGCGCGGCGAGCTCGCGCGCGGTGGTGTGGCCGATCGCGACCGGCGGAGCATGGTCGAGGAGACGCGCGAAGTCCTCCTCGCCGAGCGCGCGCGCCAGCTCGGTCACGGCGGAGGGGCTCGCGAAGGTCACCGCGCCGAGGCCGCCGCGCTCGATCCAGGCGCGGCATTCGGCTACATCGAGCGCGGCGGCCTCGGTACGATAGGCCTCGACCTGGGTCACGACGGCGCCGAGCTCCCTGAGGCCCGCGGCGATGGTCGGCAGCGCCCGCGTGCTTGCCGGATAGAGCACCCGGGCGCCGGCGTCCGATGCGCGCCATTGCGCCGCGAAGGCGGCGATCAGCGCCGCCGCATTCGCCTCCTCGGGGGTGAGATGTACCGGCCAGCCGCGCTGGCTCAAGGTGAGCGCCGTCGCCCGCCCGACCGCGGCGACGCGCAGCTGCGCGGGCGGCTGGGGTTTACGCTCGAGCACCGCCGCCACGGCGTGCCGGCTGGCAAAGACGATCCAGCCGAAGGACTCGAGGTGCGAGAGCGCCGCATCGAGCGCGCCCGAGTCCGTGGGCGTGACGCTCACCGCCGGCCACGACAGCACCTCGAGCCCGAGACTGCGCAGCTCGCGGCTCAAGGGTCCGTCGGCGTTCTCCGCGCGGGTCACCACGACGGGGCGCGTGCTGCGCTCGCCGCTCATGGCGCCGTTACCGCGAGCGCCGAGCGCTCCTGCGCGATGAGGCGGGCGGCGCCCGCCTCGAGGAGCTCCCTCGCGACCCGCTCTCCGAGCGCCACCGCATCGGCGGTGGTGAGCGCGGCGCCGCGCACGGCGGTCGCCGCTCCCCGCGCGCGCAGCTCGCGCGTGCCGTCGAGCGCGCACACGGCGGCCTGCAGCTCGAGTGTGTCGCCGCGGCTCTCGGCGAGCGCGCCGAGCGGCACCTGGCAGCCCCCTTCGAGGCGCTCGAGCAGCGCGCGCTCGGCGCTCACCGCGAGCCGCGCCCCGGCGTCATCGAGCGCGCGCAGCAGACGGAGTGTCGGCTCATCGTCGGCACGCGCACACACGCCGATCACCCCCTGCGATACGGCCGGCGGGAACTCCTCCGCGGACAGGTACTCCGTGACGTGTTGACTCAGCCCGAGCCGGGTGAGGCCGGCCGCGGCTAGAATGATCGCATCGTAGTCACCGCGCGCGAGCCGCTCGATGCGCGTCGGCACGTTGCCGCGCAGCTCCACCGGCACGGCGTCCGGGCGGATGCGCGCGAGGAAGGCGCGGCGCCGCAGACTGCTCGTGCCGATGCGCGCCCGCGCCGGCAGCTGCCGGAGCGATACGCCGGTGCGCGTGAGCAGCGCGTCGCGCGGGTCTTGGCGCGCGAGCGCCGCGCCGAGCGCGAGGCCCGGCGTGAGCGCGGTCGGCAGATCCTTCAGGCTGTGCACCGCGACGTCGATCGTACCTTTCGAAAGTGCCTCGTCGATCTCGCGCGTGAAGAAGGCGCGCCCCTCGGTCTGCCAGAGCGGCACCTCGCGCTGCGCGTCGCCGCTGGTGCGGATGTGCACGAGCTCGATGCGTGGCGCCCCGGGCTGGGCCGCGAGCAGCGCTGCGACGTGCCGCGCCTGCCACAGCGCGAGCGCCGAGGCGCGCGTGCCGATGCGCAAGCTGGCGCCGCTCACGGCTCGCCCTCCGCGAGGAAGCGATAGCCGACCCCCCAGACGGTAAGAAAATGACGCGGACTGGCGGGATCGCGCTCGAAGCGCTTGCGGAGCCGCAGGATGAAATTGTCGACCGTGCGGGTCGAGGGGAACACGTCGTAGCCCCACACGCGCTCGAGCAGGTCCTCGCGCGAGACGATCTCGCCGGCGTGCTCGGCCAGCACCTTGAGGATCATCGCCTCCTTCTCGGTGAGCTCCTGCGCCTCACCGTTCCAGGCACGGGCGCGGAAGGCGCGGAAATCGACCTCATTGCCGCCGAAGCGCAGCACCGCCGTGGCGGCGGTCGCCGAGGCGCTGCGGTACCAGTCCCAGCGCTTGAGGATGGCGCGCACCCGTAGCAGCAGCTCCTTGAGGTGAAACGGCTTGGCGAGGTAATCATCCCCGCCCGCCTCGAGACCCCGCACCCGGTCGGCCGGATCGCCGCGCGCCGTGAGGAACAGCACCGGCGTGTTGTTGCCCTCGTCGCGCAGCGTCCGGCACACACTCAAGCCGTCGACCTCCGGCAGCATCACGTCGAGCAC
Source organism: Gammaproteobacteria bacterium (assembly GCA_030038875.1). Taxonomy (GTDB): domain Bacteria; phylum Pseudomonadota; class Gammaproteobacteria; order Steroidobacterales; family Steroidobacteraceae; genus 13-2-20CM-66-19. The sequence goes on from JASHQW010000389.1 coordinate 10,662, forward strand.
GATGAGCGCGCAACTCTCGCCACGCAGCCACTCGAGCGCGGCACGCCCGTCGCTCACCCGCGCGACCTCGTAGCCTTCCGCGCGCAGGTTCTCCATGACGCCGGCGGCGAGATGCGGGTCGTCCTCGACCACGAGCACGCGGCTCGCGCCCGGTGCGGGGGTACTCATGGGCGCGACACCGGGGCGGCGGGCCAGGTGAGCACGAAGCACGCCCCCTGGCCGACGCCGGCGCTCTCGGCCGTGACCCTGCCCTGCGCGAGGTGCATCAGCCGCTGCACGATGTAGAGCCCGAGCCCGGTGCCGTAGTGGCCGCTGCCGCCGCCCGGATGCAGACGCGAGAACTTGTGGAAGAGCCGCGCACCGTCGGCGGGACGGAAGCCGACGCCGCTGTCACGGACCGCGAGCGCGACCTCGCCGTCGCCGGCGCGGGCGCTGACCGCGACGCTGCCGCCGCCTACGGGGCTGACCGCGGCGAGCGCGTTCTCGAGCACATTGCGCACGACCACGTCGAGCGCCAGCGGATCGGTGAGCACGTAGAGGCCGGGGGCGATGTCACTAGTGAGCGCGATGCGCTGGCCGCGCGCGCGCTCCTCGAGCACCCCGACCACGCGCGCCACGGCGCCGGCGAGCTCCACCGGCTCGGATTTGAGGTCGACGCGCCCGCGCTCGAGCCGTACGCTCTCGAGGATCTGCGTGACCATCATCTCCATGCGCGCCAGGTCCGCCAGCATGCGCTCGATCAGGGTCCGGGACTGCTCCGGCGCGAGCGGGCGCAGCGCCATGGTCTCGAGCGAGAGCTGTAGGCTCGCGAGCGGCGTCTTGAACTGGTGGGACACGAGCGCGAGGAAATCGTCCTGCTCCGCGTGCACGCGCGCCTCGGCGCGCAGCGCGCGTGCGATCACCGCGATGCAGGCGGCGAGCGCGAGCAGAAAGAACGAGCCCTCCCAGGCATACTGCCGGTAGCGCCGCGCCGCCTCGCTCTCGAGCGAGCGCTCGACGGCGGGGGCGAGCGCCGCCTGGCCTGCGTCGATCTCGATGTCGGGCAGGAGCTCCCGCACCCGCGCTTCTTCGACGCCCGCGGCGAGCAGCGCCTGTGCGGCGCGCGCCTCGCCCGCATAGAGAGTGCGCACCGCCTGGACCTTCTCGAGTGTGTAGGCCTGCTGGTCGAGGAGCCACCAGCCGACCTGTACCGCCGACACCACCACGAGCGCGAGCGCGGTGAGCTGAAAGACGCGGGTGGCTTTCATGACGCGCCGCTCGCGCGCTGCCCGGCGAGCGCGGCGTCGAGCGCCGCGGCGAATTCCTCGAGATCCGCGCTCGAGTGGGCGAGCGACAGGAAGCAGGCCTCGTAGGCCGAGGGCGGCAGATACACGCCGCGCGCCAGCATGGCGTGAAACAGCGCGGCAAAGCGCCCCGTTTCGCGCTCGCTGAGCGCCGCCGCGGTGCGCGGCGCGCCGCGCTCGTGCAACGACAGCCAGAAGAGCGATCCCACGCGCACCAGGTTCACCGGCCAGGGCGCGCGCGACAGCACCGGCGCGAGCAGCCGCTCGAGCTCCGCGCCGCGCGCCTCGAGCCCCTGCCAGCCGGACTCGCGCTCGAGCACGTCCAGCGTCGCGAGCCCCGCCGCCATGGCGACCGGATTCCCCGAGAGCGTACCCGCCTGGTAGGTATCGCCGTCCGGGGCGAGGCGCGCCATGATGCGCCGCGCGCCGCCAAAAGCGCCGACCGGCATGCCGCCGCCGATCACCTTGCCGAAGGTGGCGAGATCGGGGCTCATGCCGAGGAGCTCGGCGGCGCCGCCGCGGGCGAGACGGAACCCCGAGATGACCTCGTCGAAGATGAGGAGTGCGCCGTGCGCGCGCGTCGTCCGCCTCAGGGCCTCTAGAAACTCGCGCCGCTGCGGCAGGAGGCCGTGATTGGCGGGCACCGGCTCGATGATGACCGCGGCGATGCGCGCGCCCTCGCGCTCGAAGAGCGCCGCGAGCGCCGCTTCGTCATCGAGCGGCAGCACGCGCGTGCAGCCGGTGAAGGCCTGCGGCACGCCGGCGGACGAGGGCTTGCCGAGCGTTGCCAGCCCCGAGCCCGCTGCGACCAGCAGATGATCGGCATGCCCGTGGTAGCAGCCGGCGAATTTCACGATGAGGTCGCGCCCGGTGAAGGCGCGCGCCACGCGGATGGCGCTCATCACCGCCTCGGTCCCCGAGGACACGAAGCGCACCTGCTCCGCCGCCGGGTAGGCGGCCGACACCCGCTCGGCGAGCAGGACCTCCGCCTCGCAGGGCGCGCCGAAGGTCGTGCCACGCTCGAGCGCGGCGCCGATCGCGGCAACCACCGCCGGGTGCGCGTGGCCCGCGATCAGCGGGCCCCACGAGCCGACGAGGTCGAGAAAGGTGCGGCCGTCGGCATCCGTCACGCGGCTGCCGGCGCCGCGCGCGATGAAGAGCGGCGTGCCACCGACGGCACGGAAGGCGCGCACCGGCGAGCTCACCCCGCCCGGTATCGCACGGCAGGCGCGCTCGTAGAGCTGCGCCGAGCGTTCGCCCGGTGTGGTCATGACTCTTCTTTCACCGCAACGCCGCGGTCACGGCCCGAGCTGAGCGCCGCGAAGAACGCCTCCACGACGTCGGCGCTGGCGTGCACCGCGGCGGCGCGCAGCCCCGCGAGCGGCAGGTGCGCGAGACGGTGCGCGACCGCGGCGCCTAAACGCTCGAGCTGCGCGCGCTCCTTCGCATCGAGCGTCCGCAGCTCGTGGCGCAGCGCGCGCGCCACCTCCGCGGCGGCGATCTCCTCGAACCGCACGCGCAGCTCCTGCAGGCGCGGACCGAGGGCACGCGTGGCGAGCTCGGCGCGCAGGTGCGCGAGACGCTCGTCGATCGCCGCGCGCACCGGCGCCAGGCGCAGCAGCTGCGCGAGGCGCTGTCCCTGAGCCGCCTCGATGAGTTGCGTCATGCCGACACGGTCGAGCCCGGCGCGCTGCGCGGCCTCGGCGTCGGCGTTCGGCGGCACGCCGAAATCGATGAGCAGCGGCGGCCGTTCGCCCGTACCGCGGGCGGCGGCGGAGAGCCGCGCGAGCGCTGCCCCATCGAGCACCGGGCCGCTGCCGCCCGCCGCCAGCACCAGCGCGGCGAGCGGCGGAGGGGCGCTACGAAACTCATCGAGCGACAGCGCCGTGGCGGAGAGCGACTGCGCCAGCTCGCGCGCGGTGCCGAGAGTGCGGTTGACGATGATGAGCGGGGCGCGTGCGCGGTGCAGCAGCGCCGCGCAGCGGCGCGTCATGGGTGAGACGCCGAGCAGCGCCGTGGTGCCGGGCGCGCCGTCGAGGTGCCTGAGCACGCGCTCGGCCGCGAGGTCGCCGAGGGAGGGAGTGCGGACGCGGGCGGTCATGCGCCGCACGCGCCGCGCCATCCCGAGCGCCTCGCCGATCAGGCGATCGAGTACCGGGCCGCAGGTGCGGGCGGTGCGCGACTCTTCCCACGCGTCGCGCAGCTGGGCGGCAATCTCCTGCTCGCCGGTCTGCGCGGAGTCGAGCCCGCACGCCAGGAGAAACAGGTGCTCGACCGCCGCTTCGCCGGTCCAGGCGCGCAGGGCGCGGGCCGCCTCGCCGGGCTGCGAGTCGCGCCCGGCGAGCACCCGGAACACGTCCGGGCGGGAATCGCCGGCGGCGCTCCCGTCGTGAGTGGCGTAGACGACCTCGACCCGGTTGCAGGTCCCGACGTAGAGGATCTCGGCGGCGTTCAAGCGCGCGCGCAGCTCCGGCAGCCGTGCCGCGATCTCCGCCCGCGGCACGGCGAAGCGCGCGACCTCGTCGACGCCGGCATGGCGATAAGAGAGGCCCACGACACCGATCTGGTGCATTCCGGCAGCTTAAGGGGGCGTCCCGGGGACGAATGTCATTGAATGGTCACGGACTTGCGTGCGGCGCGCAAGAAGTGTGAAGGCCGTCCGCCGGGCAGAGGCTCGAAATGAAATCGGCCCCCGGAAAGGGGCCGATCTCGCTGTGCGCGCCTCATTGAGACGGCGCGCCGTGGCAGGGCCCGCTCAGCTCACCACTTGTACGTCGCGCCGAGCAGGAAGAACCGCCCGACCGCGCCGTCCTGATCGAGCGCCGCGTCGTAGTGAAGCTCGGCGCCGCCACCGTAGGTCTGCAGATCCACCGGCGCATCCGAGTTGAACAGGTTGGTGATCGAACCGTGTACATCGAAATGGTCGCTGATCGCGTACCTCCAATACAGGTTGAAGTCGGTGAAATGCGCCACCGAGCAGTACTGCGTCCAGCCAGTGCCGGCAACACTGATCCCAACGAACGCCGGGCCGTAGGCCGACGGCGCACCGGAGGCGAGTGCTTCTGCGCATGTGTCATAGCCTGCCGACGGGTCCGTGATGGAGAAGGAACTCGTGTAGTTCATGGAGAGTGTTGCGCTGAACGGACCCTTGTCCCAGGTGAGAGAGGCCACGGCGCGATCGCGCGGATTGCCCGTATCACCAGAGATACTCGACGGCCCGTGAGTTCCGGCCAGGTAGAACGTCGTGCCTGCATAGCCGTACTCGTACTGGAGAATGCGGGTGAAGTTGATATCCGCGGTCAACCGGCCGAGCGCGCCGAGATCCAGGCGGCTGCGCATATCAATGTCGACGCCGGCGGTCGTCGTGATGCCGGCATTCACGTAAGGAACCAGCGTATAAGCCGGAGGGACGATCGTCTCCAGCATCTGCGGGCATGTGCCGGTCGTGACCGTGGCCGTACACACATATGCCTGCGTCGGCGGCCCAGGAACGGTCTGCAGGAACGGCGCACCCAGGCCGCCGGCCGCGGAGGCGGCAATGATGTCGTTGTTCAACTGAATCCAGTAGTAGTCTGCGGATACACTGAACACAGAGGCGGGTTCGAAGATGACGCCAAAGGTGGCATTTTTCGAGGTGACGGCCTTCAGGTCAGGGTTAGCGACTGAAATTCCTATGGCCGGGTACGCGCAATACGCGTTGACGGTGCCCTTCACGTTCGGCTGTCCATTAGGGCAGAGGTTCGGGACGTCAATGTTGCCCTCGCCAAACTCCACGCCCGCCGTGGCCGACTCAGATATAGACGGCGCGCGGAATCCCTTACCCCAGGTGCCGCGGACTGTAACCCAGTCGATCGGGGTGAACTTCAGGCCGAACTTCGGAGTTGCCTGACCGCCATACGTGTCGTAGTGGTCGTAGCGAACGGCGGCGTTCAACTCTAGCTGGCTGACGACTTTGCCGCCGACCTCGACGAAAGCCGCGGTATCGTCCTGGGAACCGACCGAATACACGGCCTGGCTGCCCGGTATTTCCTGCACCCCGGATATGACGGTGGGTGGAGTAGAGTCGTTCTGCGCCTTATGAAAGTACTGCGCGCCCGCGGCCAGCGTCAACGGTCCGCCTGGCATTTGGAACAGCTCACGCACGCCGTGGAGATCGATGACGTCGAGCGTACTCGAGGGATCGGTGACCTCGGGGGGAGCAAATAGCTGTGCACCGTTGGTGCTGACACCCGGAACGTAGGTCAGATTATTGAGGTCTGCCTGCACTAAGGCCGGCTCAAGGTAACCGTAGATAACGACGTTCATCCTCGAATACATCAGGCCCACCTCGGCGTCGAGGTCCCAACCGGCGGCAGTGCCCCTGACATCACCAAACAAGCGGTAGGTAGTCGCCTCAGTGTCGATTACGTTCGGGCCGACATCGGGGAAGCTGTAAACGAGCTCGGCCGGCGCCCCGTACGGATTCTGCGGAGAACTGGCCGGTAGCGTGAATATCGGAAAGACGTTGAGGTGCGGTGTCACCCCGGGGCCAAAATTGACTGTCTGGACAGAGCCAACGTCGGCGCCGGTTTGATTGAGCGCGTGCCCGAACGGCGGCGACTCCGGCGCCACCTGTTGGGCGTTGCTGTCGAAGATCGAGGCGGTCCAGGTCATCTTCCAGTCGCCCGCTAGGGCCTTGGTGAACTTCGTCAGGAAGTTCGTCTGCTCGGTAGGCGGCTGGATCTGTCCGGGGAATGAGAACTCGCAGGCTCCTGCGGCCTGCGCGGCCGCGCTGTTACAGGCGGGCTGGGGGCCGGGTGTGAGGAACGTTTCGGCCGGCTTGCCATTCGGATACACGCCAGCGGCGTTCGGGGTTGTCGGGTTGAGCACGTAGCCCTGAATGCTGTCGGGATAGGCGAACAACCCCTGGGTGGGCGAGCCCGGCGTCTCGTTGATACCGTTCGGCAGGCCGGTCCAGTTGAGTGTGGTCCAGGGACCGGTGCGGTTCGAGCCGAGGATCAGCTCCTGGCGGTGCCAATCGAGCGCCGCGTAGAAGTTGTAGCCGTCGCTTCCCAGGTCACCAAAGCCGGTGATGCCGGCCACGTGCCAGGTCCAGCCGTCGTTGTGCTGCGTCGCCCCGCCCTCGGCGGTGAGCTCGGTGCCGACATAGCTCTGCTTGAGCTTCACGTTGACGACGCCGGCGATCGCGTCCGCGCCGTAGAGCGCCGAGGCGCCGTCCTTCAGCACCTCGATGCTCTCGACCGCGTTGATCGGAATCGCGGTCGTGTCGACGAAGCTGCGCTCACCGTCGTCGCTCAAGGGGTAAGCCACCATGCGCTCGCTGTCGATCAGCGTGAGCGTGTCGCCGACCGTGAGTCCGCGCAGCGCGATGCCGGACGCGCCGGCGGCGAACGCCTCGGTGAAGCCCTGATTGAGAGTGCCCTGGCCGTTGGCGGCGAGGTTGCGCAGTACGTCGTTGATGTTGGTGTAGCCGCTTTTGACCAGATCCTCGGCGCTCAGGATCTGCACCGGGCTCGGCGTCTCGGTGTCGGTGCGCTTGATCAGCGAGCCGGTCACGACGACTTCCTGGAGCTCGGGGCCGGTCGCAGGCTGCGCCTGCTGTTGCGCGCCGGCCGGGGCGGCGAGCAAGGAGCCAAAGATGACGGCGGCGCAGCTGCTCACCCCGTGGCTGAGGCACGACCGCGCGAGCGAACGCGGGTCGCCGAAACTCGTTTGCATGAAGGTCTCCCCTTTATTGGTTTCGCCTGATGCCGTGTTGCGAGAACGCACCGGCGGCACCGAAAGGTGCGCTAGCATAGACAAATTGGGAGATTCCGACCAACCTCTCGGCGACTTCTCAGCCGTTGGAAACGCGCAACAGGTCGCCGGCCTAGGCTGGCTGCGACAGTTCGTTGGAAGCTTGCGACATTTCGTGGGGGAATCATGTCGGCGGCGCTGGTGATCGTTTATGCGTGCCTCGTGGCCGTCGAGGTCGCCGTGGTCGTCGTCTGGGTAGTTGCGACCCGCAAGCACCGCTGGCCCGCCCGTCCCACGAGGGGCGACGTCGCGATCGGCGGCGTAACGAGCTTCCTCGATACGCTCGGCATCGGGAACTACGCACAGATCACGGCGTTGTTCAAGCTGCGTGGGCACCCGCCGGACGAGCTTATCCCGGGGACGCTGAACGTCGGCAATGCCGTCGGGATCCTCTTCAGCGCAGCGCTCTTCATCACGGCGGTCCAGGTCGAGCCCATGCTGCTGATGGCGATGGTCATCAGCGCGGGGGCCGGCGCCTGGATCGGCGCCGGCATCGTCAGTCGCATGCGCCGCCGCGTCATCCAGGTCTTCATGGGGGTGGCCCTGCTGCTCGCCGCCGGGTTCTTCACTATGACCAACCTCGGCGTCATCCCGCCGACCGGTGCGGCGATGGGGCTCGCGGGCTGGCGGTTCACTCTCGCGGTCGTGACAAATTTCGTCCTCGGCGCGCTCATGTGCGTCGGCATCGGCAACTACGCCCCTTCGATGGCGCTGCTCGCGTTTCTCGGCATGCACCCGATCGCCGCCTATCCGATCATGATGGCGAGCGATGGCGTGTTGATCCCCGTGGCCAGCCTCGGTTTCCTGCGCTCCGGCCGCTTCGCGCCCGCGGCCGCTGTGGGACTCACGCTCGGCGGAATCGTCGGCACGATCGCGGCTTTCCCGCTCGTGAAGACCCTCGGCAATCACCTCACGCTGATGCGCTGGGTCGTCACGGGCGTCATCGCCTATGCGGCCATCGGCATGCTGCGCTCGGCCTGCGCATCCCAAGACAAGGGGCCGGTGCGCGAACCTGCGACTCCCCTCTGAGCCATCACGTGAGCGGCGGCCCGACGCGCCCGTGAAGGTAGAACGCCCCGGCGTACACGACGATCGCCAGCAACGGTCGCCAGACCCCGATCTCCGTCACGGCGGGCCCGAGCCGATTCCGGCCGGCGACGATGGCCGCGAACGGGACGTTGGAGGTCACGGTCGCAAACCGCATCCATTGCTCCCCGAAGCTGCGTCGTCGCTTGGCGTCGATGGCGGCCGTGCCGCCGAGCGCAAGCACGAGCAGCGAACCGAATAGAACGAGAGAAGCGAGATCGCCGTTGACGATGAGGTGCACCAGCGCCCAGAGCGCCACTCCCCACAGGAACGGGTGGCGTGTGATCCGCACCATCCCACGCGTGATGTCAGGTCCCTGCGCGAGCTTCGACTCCATGCCGACCCGCGTTGGACTCGGCGTCGTGATCCCAACGACCACGAAGACGAGGGCTACCAGCACGAGCAGGTAGGCGGCCGGTCGAAATCCGAGCACGAGTCCCCAGAGCGGTAGGGTCGGCGCATGCCGGTACGCGTAGCCCATCCATATGAGTCCGAGGAGTGAGGCGAGCGCGAACCCGCCGCGATACGGGCCCTCGCCGAGACGCGCCACCAGCGTATCCCGCAGCCGGGTGCCCGAGACGCCAAAGTGGATGAGGAGAAAATAGACGCTCGCCGCAATGAGATTGAGCATACTGCGCTCCCGCTTCGAGACGCCGAGCTGTTAGGCCGCGAGCGCGGCGCTCCCCGCTGAGTCGTCGAACGACTCCGTACGATAGCGGAAAGCCGCCATCTCGCGCGGCCAGAGCGCGCCGCGCAGGCCCGCCTTACGCCGCAGCTGCGCCACGAACTCGCGCGGTTCCCTGAGCGACTGCCACACCGCCGGGAGAAATGTCGCCCGGGCGCCGCCGCAGCCAAGCACCAGGCCATCGACACCCGGCACCAGGCATTCGATGAGCTCGGCCTCGCTACTGCAGGCGATCGGCTCGAGCGCCGTGAGCGCGCTGATGGCGATCCGCAGCGAGGCGACTTCCTCGGCCGCAACGGGCGGGAAGCGCGGATCGGCAAAGGCGCTGCGCCAGGCGCTGCGCCAGACCTCCTCCACCAGGGAGCGCTGCGCCTCGATCGTGCCGCAGCAGCCGCGCAGCTCGCCGCGCAGGGTCAATGTTATAAAAGCGGCCCGCGGCGCGAGCAGCCGCGCTGACCATTCCCCTGCCGGCAGGGCTTGCGGCGCATCGCGGCTCAACCCGCGCGCGATCGAGACGCGGGCGAGCTCGAGTAGCGCCGACCGCTCGCCCTTCTCAAGCATCATAGAACCCAAAGGCACCGTAGCCGACGACACGCTGCCGGTCACCCGCCGTGTCACCGGAGTTACGCAAGTCCAGTAACTCGCCACGCAGCCGCGAGCGGCGCACGGCGTGAGCGAGCCCATTCACCGCAACGCAGCCGCAGGCTTCATCGCCCGAGAGAGTCTCCCTGCCGGCGAGAATGGCGTTGGCCGTTGCAGCATCCAGCCCGCGAGCGATCGCGTACGGGTGATAGTGGCTCAGGTCCGAGCTGACGAGGATGAGCGTGTCCGCGCGGCCCCAGAGCGTTTCGATGACGGCGGCGACCTCTGCCGGGCTTGCGTCCCCGCTCACGATCGGCACGATCTGCGCTTCGGGTGCCAGGCGCTGCAGGAAGGGCAGCTGCACCTCGAGCGAATGCTCGAGCCGATGCGGCACATCCGACACCACCACCCCGGGCAGTTGGCGCAGCTGACTCGCCGCCTGCTCGTCGATGCGTACCACGCCGAGCGGTGTTGCGAAGCCTTGCGCCGCCGGCAGCGCGAGACCGCGAAACCATTCGCGGTGGCTCGGCCCGAGGAGCACGACGCGCCGCAGCGAGCGCGCTGCAGAGCCGAGGGAGCCGTAGGCCTGCGCGGCCACCGGCCCTGAGTACTGGTAGCCGGCGTGCGGCACGATGAGCGCTCTCGGCCGCTCCGCGCGCGCCGGCACGTCCGCAAGAAGCGCGTCGAGCGTGGCGGCGAGCTGCTCCGCGCTGCCGGGGTAGAACAACCCGGCCACCGCCGCACGCCTCACGGCCGGTGTTGCTGTGCTCACGGCTTTACCCCGCCGCCAAGCCGCACCCCCATCCGGCGCGCGCCCCAGTGCCCGGGCCCTCCCGCAAACACCCCGGGGATCCGGGTGCCGCAGGCGAGGCAGGCTCCCGCATCGGTAAGCTGCCAGCGACCCAGCTGGTACCAGTCGCGCTCGATCACGCACGTGCCACACTGTGGGCAATAGGTGCTCCCCCCGTCGCTGTCGTGCACATTTCCCGTGTAGACGAAATGCAGGCCGTTGGCGAGAGCGATGCGGCGCGCCCCAGTGAGCGTCGCCGGCGGAGTCGGCGGCTTGTCGCGCATCCTCCAGTCCGGATGAAAGGCCGTGAAATGCAGCGGCACATCGGCACCGAGCTTCTCGGCGATCCAGCGCGTCATCCGATCGATCTCATCGTCCGAGTCGTTCTCACCCGGTATGAGCAGCGTGGTGATCTCGAACCAGACCTCGGTCTCGTGTTTCAGATACTCGAGCGTCTCGAGCACCGCGCCGAGCTGGCCGCCGCAGACCTTGTAATAGAAGCGCTCGGTAAAGGCTTTGAGATCGACGTTGGCCGCATCCATGTGGCGGTAGAACTCCGCCCGGGGCTCGGCGCACATGTAACCGGCGGTCACCGCAACGCTTCTGACTCCGAGCTCGCGGCACGCCTGCGCCGTGTCGATCGCATACTCCATGAACACCACGGGGTCGTTGTAGGTGAAAGCGACACTGGAGCAGCCGAG
>JASHQW010000390.1 GCA_030038875.1 Gammaproteobacteria bacterium
GGTGGGGGTCCTCATCCCCCTAACGACAGATTTCAGGAGCGACGTCCTTGGGCGACATTTACGACAGCACGAATTACCAGCCGGGCAAGTCGATCGGCTCACTGCTCGGGCGCGTGAAGGTGGCGATGATGGCGGCGCTCGATGAGGAGCTCACCCGCGACCGGCGCCTCGCGCCGCTCGAGCTGAGCGCGGCGCAGTTGAGCGTGATGGCATCGCTCGTGGGCGCGGAGCGCAAGTCTGCGTCCGACCTGTGCAAGGGCATCTCCTACGACGCGGGGGCCATGACCCGCATGCTCGATCGCCTGGAGGGCAAGGGTTTGATTCGCCGCAACCGCAGTCCCGACGATCGCCGGCTGGTGCACCTCGAGCTGACCGAGGAGGGCCGCGCGGCCTATCCGCGCATGCGCGAGCTCGCGCTCGCCGTCGCGAACCGATTCCTGCGCGGCTTCACCAAGGCGGAGGCGCGGCAGCTCGAGAGTCTTCTGGCCCGCATGCTCGCGAACGCGGACGCGCCGGCGGTACGCGTAAGCGCCTGAACCGACGCACAGATCAAGTAAGGGATTTTCCACCAAGGAACGCCATGAGTAACGACAGACCTAAAGCTCCTGCTAGCTCACGCCGCTGGCGCCTGCTCGCCGGGGTCGGCGGCGGGGTGCTCGCCGTCGCGCTTGCGTATGGCCTCTATTGGGCGCAGGTGCTGCGCTACCACCAGACGACGGATGACGCGTACGTCAGCGGCAACGTCGTCGAGATCACGCCGCAGATTTCGGGAACCGTCGTCGCGATCGGCGCCGACGACACCCAGTTCGTGAAGGCCGGACAGTCACTGGTGCGCCTCGACCGCGCCGACGCCAAGGTGGCGCTCGACCAGGCCGAAGCCCAGCTCGCGCGCACGGTGCGCGACGTGCGCAACCAGTTTGCCACCACCGCGCAGCTCGACGCCGCCGTCGAGGCGAAGCAGACCGAGCTCACCCGTGCACAGAACGATCTCGAGCGGCGCGCGCGGCTCGGCGCCTCCGGTGCGGTATCGGGCGAGGAGCTGCAGCATGCCCGCGATGCGGTCAAGGCTGCGCAGGCGGATTTGAACGCCGCCCGGCAGCAGCTCGCCGCGAACCGTGCGCGCGTGGATGGCACCACACTCCAGAACCACCCCGAGGTGCGGGACGCTGCGGCCGCGGTACGCAACGCCTACCTCACCTGGGCGCGCACCGAGCTGCCGGCGCCGGTTTCCGGCTTCGTTGCCCGCCGCAACGTCCAGCTCGGACAGCGAGTCGCTCCGGGGACGGCGCTCATGGCGGTGGTACCGCTCGACCAGGTATGGGTCGATGCGAACTTCAAGGAGCCACAGCTCTCGCGCATGCGAGTCGGCCAGCCGGTCACCTTGAGCGCAGACCTCTACGGCAGCCACGTGGTGTTCCACGGCAAGATCGCGGGTTTCGGTGCCGGTACGGGCGCCGCGTTCTCGCTCCTCCCCGCGCAGAATGCCACCGGCAACTGGATCAAGATCGTGCAGCGCGTGCCCGTACGTGTCGCCCTCGATCCGCGTGAGATCGCCGCGCACCCGCTGCAGATCGGACTCTCCATGCGTGCCGACGTCGACGTGCACGATGGCAGCGGCGCGCGCCTCCCGCAGCTCGCGAGCAGCGCTACGCCGTGGTCGACCGACGTGTTCGGCACGAGCGATGCGGAGGCGGATGCCCGCGTGGCCGCGATCATCAGTGCCAACGAGCCGGCCGCGGCGCGCGCGGCGGCCACCCCGGCTGGGAGCGCCCACTCCTCCGGGCTCCTGGCCGACGCGCACACCGCCCCCGCGGGCGGCGCCGCGCACGCCAAGGCTCCCTAAGGCGCTCCGATCCTCAGGGAGCCATAGATGTCCGCCGACCACGCTGACAGACCCGCGGCTCCTCCGGGCGCGGCGGCGCCGGCTGAGCTGGCGCCGCTGACGGGCTCGAAGCTCGCGATCGGGACGGTCGCGCTCTCGCTCGCGACCTTCATGAACGTGCTCGACACGTCGATCGCGAACGTGTCGCTGCCGGCGATTGCCGGGGATCTCGGCGTCTCGCCCGATCAGGGCACCTGGGTGATCACATCCTTCGGCGTGGCGAACGCGATCTCGCTTCCCCTCACGGGCTGGCTCACGCGGCGCTTCGGGCAGGTGAAGCTCTTTACGGCATCGACGCTGCTCTTTGTCCTCGCCTCATTCCTCTGCGGGCTCGCTCCGAGCCTCCCGCTGCTCATTCTGTTCCGCGTTCTCCAGGGCGCGGTCGCAGGGCCCATGATCCCGCTCTCGCAGTCGATCCTGCTCGCGAGCTACCCGAAGACCCGCGCCGGCACGGCGCTCGCCATGTGGGCGATGACGACGCTGGTCGCGCCGGTGGTCGGGCCGCTTCTCGGTGGCTGGATCACCGACAACATCTCCTGGCCGTGGATTTTCTACATCAACATCCCGGTCGGTATCGGCGCAGCCATCTTTACCTGGGGGATCTATCACAAGCGCGAGACACCCACCGCGCGGGTCCCGGTCGACACCGTGGGCTTGGGGCTCCTCGTCGTCTGGGTGGGCGCCATGCAGATCATGCTCGATCAGGGGAAGGACCTCGACTGGTTCAACTCGTCTGAGATCGTGGCGCTCGCGTGCGTCGCGGTGGTCGCATTCGCGATCTTCCTCATCTGGGAGCTCACCGAGGAGCACCCGATCGTCGATCTCTCGCTCTTCAGACGCCGCAACTTCTGGGTGAGCACGGTGGCGCTCCTCATGGGTTACGGGCTTTACTTCGGCAATGTGGTGCTGCTGCCGCTGTGGCTGCAGCAGTACATGGGCTACACCGCCACGCTCGCGGGGATGGTGCTCGCGCCCGTGGGGCTGCTCGCGATGCTGTTCACGCCATACGTCGGCCGCATCGTCCATCGCGTCGACCCGCGGATCCTGGTGACGATCTCCTTCGCGATCTTCGCGCTGGTCTTTTTCATGCGCGCGGATTTCAACACCGATGCGGGCCTGTGGACGCTCCTCGTGCCGACCCTGATCCAGGGCGCGGGCGCCGCCACGTTCTTCATTCCGCTCCTCACACTGACGCTCTCGGGGCTGCCGCCCGAGCGCATCCCGGCCGCCTCGGGGCTCTCGAACTTCGCGCGCATCACCGCCGGCTCCTTCGGCACGTCGATCACGACGACGCTCTGGGAGCACCGTGCGACGCTCCACCACGCGCAGCTGGTCGAGCATCTGACGCCGGCGAGCCCCGTGGCCTCGCAGGCCTTTGCGACACTCCACGCCCAAGGCTTAGGCACCGAGCAGGGCTACGCGCTCGTCAATCGCCTGGTCGACGGACAGTCGTTCATGCTGTCCGCCGACGACATCTTCTATGTGTCGGGGATCATCTTCATCGTGATGATCGCCCTCGTGTGGCTGGCCCGTCCGCAGCTCGGCGCCGCGGGCGCGGCCGCTTCCGGCGCACACTGACCGAAGAGCTAACGAGCGGCGCGCAGAACCTTCGCGGGCACGAGCCACGCGAGACGCGCGCCGCCGGCGCGCGCGGTGCCGTCGAACGCGAGGAGCGCCGCGCCCATCTTCTTGAACCTGAAGCCCTGCGCCCCGCCGGATCCCGGCAGCGACACCGCCACCAGCCGTCCGAGTCCGGGCTCGTGCCCGACGACGGCGATGCGCGTCTCGGGCATGCGCTTGAGGAGAGCGAGCAGCGCCTCGGGCGATCCGCCCGGGGCAAGCTCGGCGCAATCGGCCGCCTTGGGCCACCCGGCCACCTCGGTGAGAATCGCCGCCGTCTGGCGAGTGCGCACGAGCGGACTTGCCAGCACGCGCCCGGGTGCGCGCACCAGTTGCTTCATACCGGCAGCGGCCTTCTGCGCACGCGCGATGCCCTGCGGGGAGAGGGGACGCTCGCCGTCGTCCGGCCAGCGCCTCGCATCGGGCTCGAAGGCGATGGCATGGCGGACGATCAGCAGCTCCATGCTCGCTGCGGGGATCAGTGGCTTAAGCGGGCGGCTTCCGCAGCAGGCGAGGCGCTGGCGAGGGCGGCGGACCCGGGCAGCGCATCAGGTGAGGGAGACGCCGTGTGCTCGAACTCCCCGAGCCGCGCGCGCAGCGCCTTCCAGCGTCGGCCGCGTACCTTGCGCCAGGACCTGGTCACCGTAGAGTGCGCCTCGGCCGTGACACGCGCATGGTGCTCGGCGAGCCGCCCCATGTGAAAGAGCGTCGCAGGCGGGAGCGCCGCGTGGGGATCGGCGGCGAGCGCGGCGAGATGAGTGCGGGCCATGTGGGCGTCCTGGTTCGCGCCGAGCTTGTCCTGCATCCGCCGTAGGGCCTTCAGCATGTCATCGGCAGGTTTTCCATAGAGCCCCACGCCCGATTCCAGCGCATAGCGAAACTGCTTCGCCCGGCGGCGCACCCTGTGATAGTCGTCCATCGAGGAATCGGCGCGCAGACGACGCACGGCCTTGCGCAGGCGGCGGAACCGCCGCCGCACCCGCTGCGGCATGACGGCGGCGATGCTCGCCGCGCCCGCGTCGTTTGCAGCGGGCGGAGCCGCGGTGGCAGCCGTCAGTGTCTGGATCCAGCGGCGCGTGGGCTCTGAGTCGAGCGCGCGCAACATCCGCCCGCGCGCCCGCGCGCGCTCGATCGTAAGTCGCTCCTTCAAGGGCTCGAGCGCCTGGCGCTCCTCCTCCGGGAGCTCCTCACAGTAAGCGTTGAGACCCGCGAGCTGCACGTCGAGGTCGCGCGTAGCACCGAGTGAGCGCAATAAGGCCTTGGCCGTCTTGCGCGCCCTGACGAGCGCCGCCGGCAAATGCTGCTTGAAGAGGCTCAAGGTCGCATCGATGCGCCGTGCCGCGACCCGCAGCTGGTGCAGCTCTTCGGGATCGTGACCGAGTCGTGCGCCCGGCTCATGCGCGAGCCACGCACCGAGGAGCCGGTGCACCTCGGCGAGCGCGGCCTCGCCCACCGCGAGCGAGCCATCGGCTGGCGGACGAGGGGCCTCGGTGGCGGCTACAGTCTTCGCTTCGTCCGTGCCGCGCTCGGCGGGCGGCTCACGGGCGCTTAGGACGGGCTTGCTCAAGGACCAGGGCACCTAATGGGGATGCAATCAGTGTAACAAAGGCCGCGCCGCAGCAGCCCAAGGAAAATTGACGCTCCGGAAGCCACTTACGTATCATTCGCGCCCCCCGTGCGGCGGGGCCGGCTAGGGGCGCCTTGAAGTCGTGCCCGTAGCTCAGGCGGATAGAGCATCGGCCTTCTAAGCCGAGGGTCGCAGGTTCGAGTCCTGCCGGGCACGCCAAGCCGGGGTACGGACGGTGGACGTAGCTCAGTTGGTAGAGCCCCGGGTTGTGATCCCGGTTGTCGTGGGTTCGAGTCCCATCGTCCACCCCAGATTGGATGTCTGCCAAGATCGCCGCGGAGGTGCCATTGGCGGGCGCAGCCGGCAAAGACCACTCTTTGCCGGCGGCCAACGGAGCGATGTCCGCCGGTGGCACTGCGCAGCAGGCAAAGACCGCGCTCTTTGCCTGCGGTCGACGGAGTAATGTCCGCCGAAATCGCCGAAGGCGATTTCGGCCAATGAATCAAGGGCCGTTAGCTCAGCTGGTAGAGCAGGAGACTCTTAATCTCTTGGTCGTAGGTTCGATCCCTACACGGCCCACCAAATTCCTGGTCCATTCCGGCTCAGTTACGTTGAATCGGCCTCGACTGCGATCCGGGGAGGGAGGATCGCATCGGCTATAATGCGAACCGCCCCGACGCGCGGCCAAAGGTATTGATTTGCATCCAGGTTTGACCTGGAGAAGCAGGGCCTAAGGCGAAAGTGGCGGAACTGGTAGACGCGCTGGATTTAGGATCCAGTGGGGAAACCCGTGAGAGTTCGAGTCTCTCCTTTCGCACCAGTCTCCTCCTTACCGAAGGTAATGCAGCCGGCGCCGGGCTTCATGGGTCTCGCGGAGGCTTGGGGATCGACGATGCAAGTTTCGGTGTCTGATACCGGTGGGCTCGGCAAGCGCCTCGAGGTGGCGGTGCCGGCCACCGAGGTCGCGAGCGAGGTCGCCCAGCGCCTGAAGCGCCTATCGCGCACCGCGCGCCTGAAGGGCTTTCGCCCGGGCAAGGCGCCGCTTGCGGTGATCACCAAGCAGTTCGGCGAGCAGGTGCGCGCCGAGGTCGTGAGCGACCTGATGCGCAGCTCCTTTGCGCAGGCGGTGAATGAGCGGAACCTGAGGCCCGCCGGCGGCCCACGCATCGAGCCGCTCGAGGTGGGGCCGGGCACAGACCTCAAATATGCTGCCACGTTCGAGGTTCTGCCGGAGATCAAGGTAAACCCGCCCGACGGGATTAGCGTCGAGCGCCCGAAGGTCGAAGTCACCGAGGCAGATATCGACGCCATGATCGAGAACATGCGGGCGCAGCGCCCGGTGTTCACCGAGGTCGCGCGCGCGGCTCGCGATACGGACCGCGTCGTGGTCGACTATCAGACTCGCCTCGAGGGCCAGCCGTTCGAGGGGAGCGATGCGACGGATGTGAGCGTGCTCCTGGGCTCCCGGCAGTCGATGCCGGAGCTCGAGGAGGGTTTGAAGGGTGCGAGCGCCGGCGAACAGCGCACCATCACGACGGCGTTTCCGGCCAATCATCCGCACAAGACTCTCGCGGGACGGAGCGCCGAGCTCCAGCTCACCATTAAGAGAGTGGAGGAGCAGTCCCTTCCGGCGGTCGACGAGGCATTTTTTCGTGAGTACGGTGTCGAACAGGGCGGGCTCCCCGAGATGCGCGCCGAGGTTCGCAAAAGCATGGAGAAAGAGCTGGCCGACTTAGTCCGCGCGCGCCTGCGTGCTCAGGTGCTCGAAGCGCTCTACCGGGACAACCCGATCGAGTTGCCGCGTGCCATGGTCGAGGAGCAGGTGCAGGCGTTGCAGATCGATGCGGCGCGGCGCTTAGGGGTGCGCGAGGCGCGCCAGATCCCCCCAAGGGAGCCCTTCGTCGAGCCGGCGCGCAAGCGCGTGGCGCTCGGGCTCCTCATGAGCCACATCGTCCAGGCCCAGGGCTTGAAACTCGACCGCCAGCGCCTAAATGAAAGGCTCGACGATCTGGTGGCGAATTATCCGAATCCCGATGAGGCGCGGCGCGCCTATCAGCAAAACCCCGAGGCGATGCGCCAGATCGAGTCTGCGGTCCTCGAGGACCAGGCGGTCGACTGGGCGCTCAAGTCCGCTCGCATCACCGAGCGGCCGATGAGTTTCAAGGAGCTGACGGGATTTGGCCCCGGGGCGCAGGATCAGCAGCAGCCAGCACAGCCAGGCGAAGTGAGCGGCACATGAACGAACGTGGTTTGAACCTAGTCCCCATCGTCGTCGAGCAGACCGCGCGCGGCGAGCGCGCCTACGATATCTACTCGCGCCTCCTCAAGGAGCGGGTGGTGTTCGTGGTCGGCCCGGTGGACGACTACATGGCGAACATCGTGGTCGCGCAGATGCTCTTTCTCGAATCCGAGAATCCGGAGAAGGACATCGCGCTCTACATCAACTCCCCGGGAGGCGTGGTGAGCTCGGGGCTGGCGATCTACGACACGATGCAGTTCATCAAGCCCGACGTGAGCACCATCTGCATCGGCCAGGCGGCCAGCATGGGCGCGGTGATCCTCGCGGGTGGGACCCGCGGTAAGCGCTACTGCCTGCCGCACGCGCGGGTGATGATTCACCAGCCGGCGGGAGGCTTTCAGGGTCCGGCCGCGGACATGGAGATCCAGACCCGGGAGATGCTCGAGACCCGTGACCGGCTGAACAAAATCCTCGCCAAGCACACCGGCCAGAGCGTCGAGCGCATCAAGCAGGACACCGACCGCGACCGCTTCATGGACTGGCAGGAAGCGGCCCGCTACGGCTTGATCGACAAGGTTCTGGAGAAGCGCGGCGAAGCCGGCGGGGCCGCCAGCGCCGGGAGTACGGGCAAGACGGGCTGAGGCATCGCTGCCGCCGCAGGGCGGCCTTTGTAAAGTAGTGTGAAATCGGTCATACAAAGCACGCCCGAACAGGCAGTTAGCCGTGCGCCGTTGCTTTGCGTCGCGCCGGCGCACCTGCTATAAGAAATTTGCAATGAACCCATCTAAGCCAGGGTAGGCGGGGGACGAGAGGTTTATGAGGGCCGCAGATGAGTGAAGACTCCCGCAACCGTCATGACGACGGGAAGCTCCTGTACTGCTCCTTCTGCGGCAAGAGTCAGCACGAGGTCAGAAAGCTCATCGCCGGCCCTTCGGTGTTCGTATGCGACGAGTGCGTCGAGCTCTGCAACGACATCATCCGCGAGGAGCTCGAGGACCGCGCCGAGCGTGCCCGTGACAAGCTGCCGAAGCCTCACGAAATCAAGAAGGTGCTCGACGAGTACGTGATCGGCCAGGAGCGCGCCAAGAAGGTGCTCTCGGTGGCGGTCTACAACCACTACAAGCGCTTGCAGACCCGCTCGGGGACGGCCCGCACCAAGGAAGACGTCGAGATCGCCAAGAGCAACATTCTCCTCATCGGTCCGACCGGGTGCGGCAAGACGCTGCTCGCGGAGACCCTCGCCCGGCTCCTCAACGTGCCGTTCACGATCGCGGACGCCACGACGCTCACCGAGGCAGGCTACGTGGGCGAGGACGTCGAGAACATCATCCAGAAGCTCCTGCAGAAATGCGATTACGACGTCGAGAAGGCGCAGACCGGCATCGTCTACATCGATGAGATCGACAAGATCTCGCGCAAGTCCGATAACCCGTCCATTACCCGCGACGTCTCGGGCGAAGGCGTGCAACAGGCGTTGCTCAAGCTCATCGAAGGCACGATCGCCTCGGTTCCGCCCCAGGGCGGGCGCAAGCACCCGCAGCAGGAGTTCCTGCAGGTGGACACCAGCAACATTCTCTTCATCTGCGGCGGCGCGTTCGCGGGGCTCGAGAAGATCATCCTGAACCGCACCCAGCGCAGCGGCATCGGCTTCACCTCCGAGGTGCGCGACATCAACAACCGCCCACACGGGAGCGACCTCTTCCACGACGTCGAGCCCGAGGACCTGATCAAGTACGGCCTGATCCCCGAGTTCGTCGGCCGCCTGC
>JASHQW010000046.1 GCA_030038875.1 Gammaproteobacteria bacterium
GAGCAGCACCCCGGCAGCCGGGGCCGCGGTGGCGGCGGCCGCGGTGGCCGCGGGGGCTGCGCTGCCGGCGTCCGCTGCGGCCGACGGAGAGGCCGACGGGGCGCGCAGCACGTAGATCTGCTCGGGCCTGGCGCTGCTGTGAAAGAGGTTGGTACAACCTCCGGCGCCGCCGAGCGACATCGTCAGCGCCAGTGCCAACGCCGCTATGAGCCGCCTCATCGTGGAATCTCCACGCCGCGCTCCGGCGGCTGATAGAGCAGCTGCGCCGGGTTCTCGCGCAGGCTGTTGGAGAGCTCACGGATGTCATGTGCGGCCGCGCGGCCTTCGCGCACGAAGCGCTCGATCTCCGGCAGGCCCTCGCGGGTGAAGGAGCGGATGTCCTGGCGGTTCTCGGCGATCGCCTTGTCGAGCTGACTGGTGGCGTCGGCGAGGCTGTCGGCGATGGCGCGCATGCGCTGCGCGGCGGCGCGTACGTCCGGGTCCACGGTCTGGAGCATTCCGTGGGCGATGCGGGCCGTGGCCGTGAGCTCGGCGCTCGCGCCGCGCAGCTCCGTGATCAGCGAGTTGAGATCCTTGAGCGTGCGCGGCAGGCTCGCCGATGCCTTGTCGATGTTGCCGACCGCGGAGGTCACCGCGGCGATGTTCTCATCGCTCAGCAGGCGGCTGGCACGCCCGGCCAGAGTGCCGGCGGCGGCCACCAGCTCGGGGAGCCCCGCGAGGAACACATCGAAGCGCGACGGCGCCGAGCGGATCACGGGATACCTGAGGCTCGCAACCGGAGCGGAGAGGCGCTTGCCGGTGCGGTCCTCGCTCAGATCGATGTAGAGCAGGCCCGTCACGCCCTGCAGCTGCAGCTCCGCCACCGTGTGCTCCGAGATCGGCGTGCTGGCGTCGATGTCGACGATGACCTCGGCGCGGCTCGAGTCGCGCGGGTCGATGCGCAGGTCGTTCACGCGTCCGACCGGCACGCCGAGATAGCGCACCGAGGCGCCCTTCTCCAGCCCGCTGACACTGCCGGTGAAATAGACCTCGTAGCGGTTGTAGTTGCGGTGCTCGCGGGTGTCGGAATACCAGTAGACGAACAGCGCCGCGGCGAGCGTCACCAGCAGCACGAAGGCGCCGACCGCGGCGTAGTTGGCCTCACGCTCCATGTACGGCTCCGAGACGGGCGCGGGCGCGCTCACCGTGGAAGTAGGCCTGGATCCACGGGTGCGGGTAGTCGACGATGCGTTCGAGCGTATCGGACTCCATGCGCTGGTCCACGATCACCCCGACACGATTGCAGGTACGGAAGATGCTGTCCAGATCGTGGGTGATCATGACGATGGTGAGCTTGAGGTGCTGCTGCAGGTACACCACCA
This sequence comes from Gammaproteobacteria bacterium, assembly GCA_030038875.1. GTDB lineage: Bacteria > Pseudomonadota > Gammaproteobacteria > Steroidobacterales > Steroidobacteraceae > 13-2-20CM-66-19. Next base: position 1,362 of record JASHQW010000046.1, read on the forward strand.
GCTCGTCGAACGCCGCGGCGCTCACCGGGTCCAGGCCCGAGGTTGGCTCATCGAGAAACAGCAGCTGCGGATCGAGCGCCAGGGCGCGCGCCACCGCCGCGCGCTTCACCATGCCGCCGGAGAGCTGCGCCGGATATTTCCCGGCCGCGTCCGCCGGCAGGCCCACCAGGCGGATCTTGAGGAGCGCCAGGCCGTCGAGCGCAGTCGGCGGGAGCTCGAGATGCTCGATCATGGGCAGCTGCACGTTCTCGAGCACGGTCAGCCCCGAGTACAGGGCCCCCTGCTGGAAGGCCACACCGTAGCCGGCCTTGATCGGGCGCAGCTGCTCCTCGGAGAGGTGCGTGATGTCGCGGCCACGGATGAGCACCGTGCCGGCGACCGGGCGCTGCAGTCCGAGGATCGTCCGCAGCAGCACCGACTTGCCCGAGCCCGAGCCGCCGACGATGCCGAAGACCTCGTCCTCGTTGACCTGCATGTCGAGACCGTCGTGCACCACCTGGCTGCCGAAGCGGTTCACGAGCCCGCGGACTTCCACTACCGGCTCCATCAGATGTTCATCTTCATGAACAGCACCGCGAACAGCGCATCGGCCAGGATGACCATGAAGATCGCCTGCACCACCGCGACCGTCACCATGTGCCCGAGCACGCGCGCCGAGCCGCGCACCTGCATGCCGCGGTAGCAGCCGGCAAAGGCGATGATCACGGCAAACACCGGCGCCTTGATGATGCCCACCCAGAAGGTCGTGGCGGAGATCGACTCGTTGACGCGGTTCACGTACTGGGTGAGCGGCATCTCGAGCAGGTAGCGGCACAGCAGCGCCCCGCCGGAGAGCCCGATGAGATCCGCCAGGACGGTGAGCAGCGGCAACGCGATCGCGAGCCCGAGCAGGCGCGGCACGACCAGCAACTCGATCGGATCGGCGCCCGTGGCGATGAGCGCATCCACCTCCTCGTTGAGCCTCATCGAGCCGAGCTCGGCGGCGAAGGCGCTGCCGGAGCGCCCGGCGACGATGATCGAGGTGAGCAATACCCCAAGCTCGCGCAGCACGCCGATCGTGACCAGGTCGACCACGTAGATGTCGGCGCCCAGCCCGCGCAGCTGCTGCGCGCTCAGGTAGGCGAGGATGACGCTGATCAGGAAGGCGATGAGCGCCACGATCGGCATGGCCGTGATGCCGGTGTCGTAGATGTGGCGGACCACGGAGATCGGCCGCAGGCGCCAAGGGCGCCCGAGGCTCAGCACGAAGGTGACACACACGCGGCCGAGGAAGGCGCAGCCCCCCATCAGGTCGTGCCCCCAGCTGACCGCGTAGCGGCCGACCGCGACCAGCGCGCGCTCGCCCGGCTCCTCGGGCGCCGCCTCGGCGAGTGGCGCTGCGGGCTCGGGGGCCGCCGCCTCCGCGAGCGTCTGGTCCACCAGGCGCAGCAGGTCGGGCGGGGTGCCGCGGAAATCCACCTCGGCACCGGCGCGGCGCGCGCGCCGCACGAAGGCGCGCAGCGCCCAGGCGCCCGAGAGATCGAGCCGCGTGATCCCCGCGGCGGCGATGCGGATGCGCGGCACCGAAGCGACGTCGACGGCGGCGAGCGCGGCCTCGATCGAGGCGAGCTCGCCTACGCCCCATGCGCCCGTCAGCTCGAGCTCCAGGCTTTCAGCGGTGCGCCGGACCTCGACGGCCTGTGCTTCGGGATCCCGCATTTCTCCGGCTACTGCGTAGACCGCTGCGGCGAGCCTCCAGGACTCACGGCGATCACTTCCATTCCTCGACTCTCAATCCTGGCACACGCGAGAAGTGTCGCAAGTTGTTCGTGACCAGGGTCGATCGTTCTGAAACCGCGTGGCAGGCAATCAGCAGGTCCAAGTTACCGATCGGCACGCCGGCACGCTCGAGCGCCGAGCGGATCCGTGCATAGTGGAACGTGACCGCGTTGGACCAATCGAGAATCGACAGCCGCTCCAGAAATGCCTCCACCAAATCCACGAGCTTCGGCCGCTGCGCCTGTTCCGCGCCGCAGCGCAGCTCCGCAGCCGTGATGACGGAAACGCACAATCGATCCGCGTGTCTCTCAAATTGGTCGAGAAGTGACTCCGGACGGCGCTTGATGATGTAGCTGGAAATGTCCGTATCCAGCATCAACAGCGTCATAGCGGCTCACGCGACTGCGGCGGTGAGTCGTCTCGCTGCCCCAGAAAGTCATCGGGCGCATCGATTGCAAGAGTGAAGAACGATGCCCAGTTCGGCCTAATGGGCGAGATCAGCAGCCCATCACCCTGCTTGCGAATGCGCACCTCCTTCACGTCATCCGGGAATCGCAATTCCTGCGGCAGCCTCACAGCCTGGTTCGCGCCGTTGCGGAATATCGCAGCACGCCTCGAGGCCAACGTGACCTTGGCGCCCGCCCGCACCGCCCTCGAGGCCGCATGATCACCCCTGGCCGTGCGCCGTATCCTCATGTTGTCAGCATATGGTCAGCATATGCATTTGTCAATTGCCCGACTGGTTGTTCACGTATCGTCCCGGTAGCGGCGGACGCGCGCCGCGGCGTAGGCCATCGCGATGGCCGCGACCACTCCCAGCCACAGGTCGACGTCGGTGAAGACGCCGCCGATATTGAAGGTGTCGAGGACCACACCCACCGGCGGCAGGTGGTGGAAGTCGCTAAACACGTTCGGTCCGAGCACCAGCTTGTGCCAGATCCCGCTGGTCCGGTAGCGCTCGAAGTCCCAGATGTAGTGCGTGCCGAGCGCGACGCGCTCGACGATCGGCGCCACCACGGGCACGAGAGAGGCCCACAGGATCGGGCTGCGCCGTATCCAGGCGGAGAACAGCAGCAGCGCTCCCGCGATCGGCGAGTACCACAGGACGCCGAGGACACATTCGAGCAGCAGCACCAGCTCGGTCCGCAGCCACTCGTAGGTGCTCCAGCTGATCGTTCCCGGGACGCGCAGCGCCAGGATCGCGGCGAATACCAGGTCCGCCGCCGCGGCGAGCACGAATACCCCGAGCGGCACGACCACGGCGGCCACCAGGAACTTGGAGCCGACCGTGAGCCCATCCGACAGCGGCAGCGACTTCCAGAAGAGAATGCTGCGGTCCTTGCGCTCGGCGTACAGGCAGTCGAGCAGGTAGAAGCCGACCACGATGGTGGTCACGATGAAGAGCGGCTGGGCGAGGGCCCATTGCAGGATCGTGAAGATCGCGATCCTCTGCTGCGCGGTGAGCACTCCCTCCGGGAGGTCCATGTTGATGCGCCCGAAGAGCAGCGAGACCGCGAGCAGTGCCTCCACCACCAGCGCACAGATCCACAGCGAGCGATGCTCCCAGAGCTCGCGGCGCACGAGCGCCACGAGGGTGTCGAGGAGGCCGGCGCGGCGCATGAGCGCGGGCGCGACGGTGGCGGCGTTGGCGTTCATATGAGTGCAGCCCCACAGCTGGCGTACATGACGAAGGTGGCGAGCGCGAGCACTGCGGCGGTGAGGAGCGGGGCCACCCAGGGGGCCGAGCGCTCCCACGCCCTCTGCGGCGCGCGGCTGATGCGGTCCGGTCCTGCGGCGTTGCGGCTCATGTGGATGAGGCTCCCTGCATCTTGGCGACGAACAGGTCGGCGATCGACGGGGTGCGCAGCTCCCCGAAGCCGCCGAGCTCGGCGGGCGCACGGCCCTCGAAGTACATCGCCACCCGTCCGAACACCTCCCGCTCGTAGAAGGGGCGGAGCGCGCGGGCGCGGGCGGCCTGCTCGGAGCTCACGGTGAGCTGCTGATAGCGGCTGCCGAGCTCCTCGACCGGGGAGTTGAGCGCGAAGCGTCCGTGGTTGATGAAGATCACGTCCGTAAAGAGCTGCTCGACCTCCTCCACCTGGTGCGTCGTGAGGAGGATGGTGCGCTCCTTGTCGAAATAGTCGTTGAGCAGCGTGTCGTAGAACTGCCGCCGATACAGCAGGTCGAGCCCGAGCGTCGGCTCATCGAGCACCAGGAGCCGCGCGTCGATCGCGAGGATCAGCGCGAGGTGCAGCTGCGTCACCATGCCCTTGGAGAGCTGGCCGACGCGGCTGGCGCGTTGGATGTCCGTCTTGGCGAGAAAATTCTCGGCGATGCTCCGATCGAAGCGCGGGTGTACGTGCTCGACGAAGTCGACCGCCTGGGCGACGCGCAGCCAGCGCGGCAGCACCGCGACGTCGGCGATGAAACATACGTCGCGCATCAGCTCGTCGCGCTGCGAGCGCGGGTCGAGTCCGAGCACCCGCAGCTCCCCGCCAAAGGGGGTCAGGCCGAGGATCGCCTTGAGGGCGGTGGTCTTGCCGGCCCCGTTCGGGCCGATGAGGCCGACGATGCGGCCCGGCTCGACGCTGAAGCTCACGGAGTCGAGCGCGCGCGTCGCGCCATAGGACTTCTCGAGGCCGCGCGCTTCAATTACCGCTGTCATCTTGCTCCCCTCTGGAAGGTGCGGCCGGGAAGGGCGCCGCAGGTGCGGCGGCTCCGGCCCGCAGCAGCTCCTCGCTCGAGAGGCCGAGGCGCTGAATGGTCGCGTAGACCTTCGGCCACTCGTCCTCGAGGAAGCGCTGCCGCTCGTCCTTCATGAGCGCCTTGCGTGCCCCGGGGCTCACGAACATGCCGCGGCCCCGGCGTTTCTCGACCAGCTGCTCGTCCACCAGCTGCTGGTAGCCCTTGAGCACCGTCAGCGGATTCAAGCGAAAGTCCGCGGCGACGTTGCGCACCGAGGGCAGCGGGTCTCCTTCCTTCAGGACGCCCTCGAGGATCATGGCGACCACTCGGTCCCGCAGTTGCCGGTAGATCGGCAGGCTGTTGTCCCATTGCGGATCCATGATTACCGTCGTGAGCGTCTCGGTGGACGAGGAGGCTGTTTCGGGAGGTTAGCGAACTAATCTACCAAAACGGCCGGCTCGGGCTTGCCGAACCAGGACGGCGAGGACACGTGCGCGATGCTGATGAACTCCGGCTGCGTGCCCGGGACAACGGCGGTCGACTCCACGAAAGCCATGCTCGAGAGCACGCAGATCAGGGCGGCGGCCGCGGCGCAAGCGGTATTGCGATACAGGGTTGTGGGTGCGTTCATGGTCATCTCCTCTTCGGTGCTTTGCCTCTCTTCGGCTCCCTGCACCATGCAGGTGGCCTTCCTTGGTGATGTACTCTAGTACAACACTACTTGAGTGTCAAGGTATTTCAGTAGAGGACCTTAAGGCCCCCAAAATGGGGGTCTGAGGCCTTTCCGCAGCCGCGCTTCCCGGGGTGCGGGCAGGGGTCTCGAGGCGGCCGCGCCGTTTTTGCGGGCTCGCCGGGGCGCACACGCTAAACTTTCTGGTCCTTTTTCCCTCGCCGCAAAGAAAATCGCCCATGAAACCCGCTGTGAATGTCGCGATCACCGGCGCCGCCGGGCAGATCGGCTATGCGCTCGCCTTTCGCGTGGCCTCGGGCGCCCTCCTCGGGCCCGACACGCGCGTCAGGCTCCATCTGCTCGAGATCACCGCCGCGCTGCCCGCGCTCCAGGGCGTGCTGATGGAGCTCGACGACTGCGCCTTTCCAACACTGGAGGGCGCCAGCGCGAGCGACGACGCCAACGTCGCATTCCGCGATTGCCAGGTGGCGATGCTGGTCGGCGCGCGCCCGCGCGGGCCGGGCATGGAGCGCAAGGATCTGCTGCTCGCCAACGCGCAGATCTTCTCCGCGCAGGGCAAGGCGCTGAACGCGGTCGCCGACCGCAACGTGCGCGTGTTGGTGGTCGGCAATCCCGCCAACACCAACGCGCTGATCACCAGAGCCAATGCCCGCGAACTCAATCCGCGCAATTTCACCGCCATGACGCGCCTCGATCACAACCGCGCGCTGGCGCAGCTCGCGCGCCGCACCGGCGCGCACGTCGCGGACATCCGCCGCATGACGATCTGGGGCAACCACTCCGCCACGCAGTACCCGGACCTCACTCACGCGACCGTGCGCGGCCAGGTGGCGGCCTCGCTCGTCGAGCGCCAGTGGATCGAGGGCACCTTCATTCCGACCGTGCAGCAGCGCGGCGCTGCCGTCATCAAGGCGCGCGGCGCCTCCTCGGCCGCCTCGGCGGCATCCGCCGCGATCGATCACGTACACACCTGGGTGCACGGGACAGCCACGGACGACTGGGTGAGCATGGCCATTCCGTCCGACGGCAGCTACGGCATCGAGGCCGGCGTCATCTACTCGTATCCGGTCACGGTCACGAACGGTGAGTACCGCATCGTCCCGAACCTGAGCATCGACGAGTTCAGCCGCAAGCGCATGGACGCGACTCACGCGGAGCTGCGCGAGGAACGCGACGGAGTGAAGCACCTGCTCGGCTGACATATGGACAGGACGACCGAAACCGCCATGTTGGATAGCGGGCAAAAGGCCCGTGCGCCGGCCTTACCGCGCAGTGCTCGGCTTCTGAGGCAATTGGAACTGCCGCGCGTCGAGCCCCGCCTTTTGCCCGCGGGCATGAGCGCGCCGCTCGGTTGGCCTGCTGGCTGGGCCGCAGGCACAGCCAGCCATTAGGAGAAAATCATGTTGGGTGCGATCGTCTCGTTGCTCGTGGTGCTGGCCGCCGCCTACGCGGTCACGCAGGTCGGCGGCCTCATCACGCTGGTGTTCGTCGCCGCGGTGCTGTTCCTCGCCTACCGGCGCCTCTCGCTGCTCGCCTTCACGATTACCTTCACGGTGCTGCTCGCGCTCTACACCACCGCGGGTGCCCCGGCGGGCATCTGGAAGGGGCTGCTGTGGGTGCTGCTCGCGGGGCTCTGGCTCCTTAACGTGCGGCCGCTGCGCAAGGCGCTCATCACCCGCCCCTTCATGGCCGCCTATCTCAGGCTCCTGCCGTCGATGTCGCAGACCGAGAAGGAGGCGCTCGAGGCAGGCACGGTGTGGTGGGACGGGGAGCT
>JASHQW010000391.1 GCA_030038875.1 Gammaproteobacteria bacterium
TAGTGGAAGTACTCGCCGCCCATCTCGCTCTGCGAGGCGAGCCGCTTGCCGACGTCGTTGATGTACTCGTCGACCTCCGGATCCTCGAGGAGGGCGTTCTGGTCGCGCAGCTCCTTCGCCACCATGGCGCCGAGGCGGAACTCGTCAGTGCGCGACAGCGTGGTCTCGGCCGGGCTGCCCATGTCAGGGAGATCCGAGCCCGGGGTCGGCCCCGTGAGGACGCGGTTGCTCGGCATCGGCGGCTCGCCCGCGAAGGCGGCGGTCGCGGACGCTAGAAGGACACTCAGGAGCGTGATCAGAAGAGGGCGCATTGAAGAACTTAGACCGCGATCGGTTCGGGCAAGTTTCCCGGGAATTACAGACGCTTACAAAGGCTCTGCGGGCGCATTCCTGCGCCCTGCGGCCGCGCGCACAAGCGTACACCCAATCCCATACCCCCGTGGGCCGACTTTGACAATGGGGGCGGGAGGCGCGCCTTAAAGGATGTCGGAGGCGAAATCGGCGAGGCGCGAGCGCTCGCCGCGCACCAGCGTGATGTGCCCGGAATGGGCCCAGCCGCGGAAGCGGTTCACGGCGTAGGTGAGTCCGGAGGTCATCTCGGTGAGATAGGGCGTGTCGATCTGCGCGATGTTGCCGAGACAGGCGAGCTTGGTGCCGGGACCGGCGCGGGTGATCAGCGCCTTCATCTGCTTCGGCGTCAGGTTCTGCGCCTCATCGAGGATCAGGAAGCGGTTGAGGAAGGTGCGGCCGCGCATGAAGTTCAGCGAGCGGATCTTGATGCGGTTGCGCAGCAGGTCGTTGGTCGCCGCGCGGCCCCAGTTGCCGCCTTCCTGCGAGCCGGTGAGCACCTCGAGGTTGTCCATGAGAGCGCCCATCCATGGCTCCATCTTCTCCTCCTCGGTTCCCGGCAGGAAGCCGATGTCTTCGCCGAGCGGGATGGTGACGCGCGTCATGATGATCTCGACGAAGCGGTTGGTCTCGAGCGTCTGCATGAGACCGGCGGCGAGCGCCAGCAGTGTCTTGCCGGTGCCGGCGGGCCCGAGCACCGTCACGAAGTCGATCTCCGCATCCATGAGCAGGTTCAAGGCGAAGTTCTGCTCACGGTTGCGCGCCGTGACGCCCCAGACGTTGTGCCGCTCGTTGCGGTAGTCGCGGGTGAGCTCGATGGTGGCGGTATCGCCGCTGATCTTGCGCGCGATGCCCTCGATGCCCGCCGGGGTATCCTCGAACACGCCCTGGTTGGGATGCCACTCGCGCACCGCGGGGCCGGTGATCTCGTAGAAGGTGCGGTCGCTTTCCTTCCACGAGCGCATGTCCTTGCCGTGCCGCTCCCAGAAATCGTTGGGCAGCGCCGTCATGCCGCTGTAAAGGACGTCCGAGTCCTCGAGCGTCTTGTCGCTGTAATAGTCCTCGGCGTGCACGCCGAGCACGGCGGCCTTGATGCGCAGGTTGATGTCCTTGGAGACCAGGATCACGCGCGCCTCGGGGTGCTCGTTCTGCAGCGCGAGCGTCTGCGCGAGGATCGCGTTGTCGCCGCCCTGGCCCGGGAGGCTCTCCGGGAGTGCGCTGGTGAGCTGGCGCGTCTGGAAGAACAGCCGCCCGCTCGAGGGGCGCTTGCCATGGTTGCCGGAGTAGCCGCTCGGGAGCTTCAGCCCCAGGTCGATCTGCTCCTTGGTGACGTCGCGCATCATGTCGTCGAGGAAGCGGCTCACCTGGCGCACGTTGCGCGAGGCCTCCGACAGGCCCTTCTTGTGGGCGTCGAGCTCCTCGAGCACCACCATCGGCAGGTACACGTCGTGCTCCTCGAAGCGGAAGATCGCCGTCGGGTCGTGCATGAGCACGTTGGTGTCGAGCACGAACAGCCGCCGCCCGCCGCGTGGTCTGCCTTTCACGGCGCGCGCCTCGCCTGAGGCTGCCGTGGGACCGGGTTCATAGACTCCGCGCTGCTTCAAGCACTGCCTCCGCGTGTCCCGGGACTTTGACCTTGCGCCATTCCTGCCTGAGCCTGCCCGCGCCGTCGAGCAGGAAAGTGCTGCGCTCCACCCCCAGATACTTTCTGCCGTAGAGGCTTTTCGGCTTTATGACGTCGAACAGCCGGCAGACGCGCTCGTCCGCGTCGGCGAGCAGCGGGAAGGGCAGCGCCTCTTTGGCGGCGAATTTGTCGTGCGAGGCGACGCTGTCGCGCGATACGCCGACGATCTCGGCGCCGGCCTTGCGGAAGGCGCCGTGCAGGTCGCGGAAGTCCTGCGCCTCGCGCGTGCAGCCGGAGGTCATGTCGCGCGGGTAGAAGTAGATCACCAGCTTCCTGCCAGCCGCGTCCTTCAGACTCCACGTGCCACCGCCCGTCGTGGGCAGGGAAAACTCGGGCACCTTGCTCCCCGTCTTGATCTCTGGCATTTCTTTCAGGATTTGACCGGCTCGAGAATGGCGTCGAGGTTGAGTGAGTCGCAGAATTCCATGAACTCCTCGCGCAGGTGCGCGACATGTATGCGGCTCGGCACGTTAACGATCATCTGCACGGCGAACATGGGCGCGCCGGTGTGCGCGGCCGGGTAGCTGCGGGTCGAGACCTCGGCGATGTCGATGCCGCGCGTCGCGAAGAACCCCGCGAGCCCCGACACGATGCCCGACTGATCGAGGCACACCACGTCGATCGAGTACGGCAGCATGTCGGTGCGCGGCGCGCGCGGCTCGGTGCGCCGCAGATGAATGCTCAGGTTGCTGGTCTCGGCGAGGCGCTTGAGCTCGGTTTCGAGCTTGGCGAGCGCGTGCCAGTTGCCGGAGACGAGCAACAGCATCGCGAACTCGGTGCCGAGATTCGCCATGCGACTTTCACTGATATTGCCGCCCGACTCGCTGATGACGCGGGTCAGCTCGTGGACCATACCCGTTCGGTCGCTGCCGATCGCCGAAACGGCCAGGTGCTGCTTCATCTGTCGGTGGCGGTGTGCTTTTGCCGGCCTGCGGTGCCCGAGTGTACCGGGAGCGCCCGTCTGTTGCGACCCATCCCGCGGGATGCGCGCGCTCAGGCTTGCCACCGCGCGAGTCCCGCTCGTAACATCCACGGCTCTCCCTACTGGGCTTGAAGGCGTCATGTCGTTCTCCGGCAGCCTGGTTGCCATCGTCACACCCATGCGCCCCGATGGCGCCGTCGACCTGGAAGCCTGGATACGGCTGCTCGATTTCCACCTTGCCAACGGCACCAGCGGCGTCGTGGTCGGCGGCACCAGCGGCGAGTCGGCGACGCTGCGGGAGTTGGAGCTGCGCGAGCTCGCGGCGCGGGCCTGCGAGCGCGTGCGCGGGCGGCTCGCGGTGATCGTGGGGGCGGGCACCAGCAGCACCTCGGCGACTGCGGAGCGCGTCAGATGGCTGTCGGACTTGCCCGTAGACGGGTTCCTGCTGGTCACCCCTGCCTACAATCGCCCGACCCAGGAGGGTTTGTACCAGCACTTCGCCGCGGCCGCGGCCGCCTCGGCCAAGCCGATCCTGCTCTACAACGTCCCCGGCCGCACGGCCGTCGACCTGAAGCCGGCGACGGTGGCGCGCCTGTCGCGCGTCGCGCGCATCGCCGGCGTGAAGGAGGCGCTGGCGGACCCAAGCCGGGTGCGCGAGCTGGTCGATGTGGTCACGAGAGGTTTCATGGTGCTGAGCGGCGATGACGCGACGGCACGCGAGGCGATCGCCTGCGGCGCGCGCGGCGTGATCTCGGTGACGGCGAACGTTGCCCCGCGCGCGATGTCGGAGATGGTGGCCGCGGCGCTGGCCGGCGATGTGGCCAAAGCGCGCGAGCTCGACGCGCCGCTCGCGAACCTGCATCGCGACCTGTTCGTCGAGGCGAACCCGATTCCGGTCAAATGGGTGCTGGCGCAGATGGGGCTGATCGGCGCTGGGTTAAGATTGCCGCTCACGCCGTTGTCGGAGGCTCAACACGCCACGGTGCGGGCGGCTGCCCGCGCTGCGGGTGTGCTCAACTGAGGATGTGGATGAAAGCACTGAGATCACTGTTGTGGGGTGCGCCGCTCTTGGCTGTGCTGAGCGGTTGTCACTTTCACCCGTTCCGTCACATGACCTACGCCTGCCACAAGAAGCAGCCCTACATGCAGGCGAGCAGCATTGCGCCGCTCAAGATTCCGCCCGGGCTCGACGCCCCCGATACCGCCAACGCGCTGCATCTGCCGGCGCTCAACGAGCCGCCGCCGCCGCGGCGCACCGGCCAGCAGCCCTGTCTCGACGAGCCACCGCCCTTTAAGGTGGCGAAGCCGCCGCAGGCCTGAGCGCGGCTCGCGGCGCCGTGCGCGGCCGGATGCGCCACCGGGCAGCTTGCATTATGATTCGCCGCCCTTCAGGGGCGCGGCCCGCTTCTGAGTTGTTTCGAGGAGTTCGCTGTAAGCCATTGATCGGAGAGGTGGCCGAGCGGTCGAAGGCGCTGGACTGGAATTCCAGTAACATCTTCACCGGTGTTCGTGGGTTCGAATCCCACCCTCTCCGCCACACAGC
>JASHQW010000392.1 GCA_030038875.1 Gammaproteobacteria bacterium
AGCTGATCGCCGCTCTGTTAATGGCCTGCGCCGTGTGCGTCAGGGCCGAGGCAGAGGATCTTTCGGGTTATAACGGGCCCGGGCTTTTTCGCGCCTACTGTGCCAGCTGTCATGGCGCCGACGGTACGGGAAACGGACCGGTCGCCTCCAGCCTGAGAGTCGAGGTGCCGGACCTCACGCAGATAGCGCACCGTCACGGCGGGCTGTTCCCCGCGGACAGGATTCGCAGGATCGTCGATGGGCGCGCGGCGCTGCCACCTCACGGGACGCGCGACATGCCGGTCTGGGGGCGCGCGTTTCGAACCGCCACGGGCAATGATCCGCAGAGCGACGCGCAGTCCGATCGGTTGATCGATCTGTTGGTACGGTACCTGCAGTCGATCCAGCGGGAGTGACTCCGAACGGCAGCGGCACAAGCGCCGGCCTGCGCGCTCGAATCACAGCGCTGCCAGCTCGCGCAGCAGCTCGAGCAGCGCGTCCGCCTGCATGGGCTTGCTGGCGAGGCGCGTCAGTGGGTGGCGCGGCAGCTCGCGCATCGCCGACGAGGTATCTCCGGTCACCAGCACCGCCTTCAGTGATTCCCCGAGGCGCGCACGCAGCTCCTCGATGACCTGCATGCCGGTCTGACCCTGTCCCAGGTGATAGTCCGTGATGACGACATCCGGTGCATCGGTGCTGTCGGCGGCGGCGAGCGCTTCGGCGAGCGAGGTGACGGCCGTCACCTCGTAGTCCTCCGTGCACAGAAGCAGCCGCGTCGCGTCGCGCACGGCGGCATCGTCTTCCACGAGCAGGACTCGGGGCTTGCGGTGCGGTGCGCTGACGATTGCTGCCCGCGGCGAGAGCCCCGGCTTGCTCACCGCCCGGCCCGCGCTGGCGGGCAGCGTCAGCGCGAACGCCGATCCCTTGCCGACTTCCGAGCGCACCTCGAGCTCGACCTGCAGCAGCGTCACGATCCGCTGCACGATGCTCAACCCGAGGCCGTAGCCGTCGCGCGAGGTGTTGGGCGCTACCCCGACCTGGTAGAACTCCTCGCAGATATGGGGAATCTGGTCCGCGGGAATGCCGATCCCCGTGTCCAGCACTTCCACGCGGACCCGGGCGCCGTGCCTGAGGCCGCGCAAGGATACCCAGCCTTCGCGGGTGTACTTGATGGCGTTGGAGACCAGGTTTCGCAGTACCTGCTCGATCAACGAACGGTCGCTGTGAACCACGAGAGGCTCCGCCTGCACTTCGAGCGACAGTCCCTTGGTTGCCGCGACCTCGTTGAACTCGCGGCGCATCTCTTCGAAGAGCGCGTCGACGGTGAAGTCGGTGATATCCGGCTTGATGGCACCGGATTCGAGCTTGCTGATGTCGAGCAGTGCGCCGAGCAGCCGCGACATCGCGTTGATCGCCTGCTCCTGCTGCGAAATTGCGCTCAGGGCGCCCTGATGAGCGACCACACGGCGCAGCGTTCCGTTGAGCAGTGCCAGCGTCTGCAGTGGCTGGCGCAGGTCGTGGCTCGCGGTTGCGAGGAAGCGGCTCTTGGCCAGGTTCGCACGGGTCGCTTCCTCGCGCGCCCCGACCAGCTCCCTCTCGATGCGCTTGCGCTCGGTGACATCACGAATGGCCGCGGTGGTGAGCTGCGCCCCCGCGATGGGGCTGAGACTGATCTCGACCGGAAACTCACTGCCGTCCCTGCGTCGCCCGAAGAGCTCGAGACCCGTGCCCATCGGCCGAAAGCCCGGGTTCGCTGCGAAGCCGCGACGATGAGCCATGTGGCCGGCGCGGAACCGCTCCGGCAGCAGCTGCTCGACGCTGGCACCCACGATCTCCCGCGGCTCATAACCGAAGAGCGCCGTCACCTGGCGATTGGCAAAGACGATCGTGCCGCCCGCATCGCTGATGATGATGGCATCCGGAGCGGACGCGAGGGCGTTCTGGATGAGGTCCGGTTGAAGCACGCTTCAAACCTTCTGGCTCCCGATGGGGGATGCCCGAAGAGTAGTTATTGGCAGGGTCGCTCGAAAGTGTACCTTAAGCGGCGACGAGCAGCTCACGCAAGAGCCGGAGCAACTCGTCTGCATTCAGCGGCTTGCTGGCTATGCGGGTATGAGGATCCGGGGGGAGCCGCCGGACGGCCGACGAGGTATCGCCGGTCATCAGAACTGCCTTCACCGGGCGGCCGAGTCTCGTGCGCACGGCGGCAATGACCTCGCTCCCCTTGGTGCTCTCACCGAGGTGGTAATCGGTGATCAGCATATCCACGCGTGGATCGCCCCGGAGCTGCTCGAGTGCTTCGGTCGATGACGCGACGGCCGTGACGTCGTAGCCCTCGGTCCGCAGCAGCATGGAGGTGGCGTTGCGCACGCCCGCGTCATCCTCGACCAGCAGGATGCGAACCTGACCGGGCACCGCTTCCGCCCGCGGCTGGGGCGCCATCTCCCGCGTCGCTGCGGTGGCGCGCTGGCTGATCGGCAGAGTCAGAGCGAACACTGAGCCGCGTCCGACCTCGGATTGCACCTCGAGCCTGAGATCGAGCAGCGTCACCAGGCGCTTTACGATGCTCAGTCCCAATCCATATCCCTGGCGCGCGGGGTTGTGCGGACCGCCGACCTGAAAGAACTCATCGTAGATGTAACGCAACTGATCTGCCGGTATGCCGAGACCGGTGTCGAGGACCTCGATGCGTACCAGGCCGGGGTCCTGGTGCAGGCAGCGCAGCTGCACCTGCCCCTGGCCGGTGTACTTAATGGCGTTCGAGAGCAGATTGCGCAGGATCTGTCCGACTAGGGAGGGGTCGCTGTGAACGGATTCCCCGCACGGCGTCACCGTGAAGCCGAGTCCCTTCTCCTGAGCGAGGCTCGAGAACTCCTCGCGCAACTCCTCGAACAGCGCACCCAGGGTGAAATCAGTCGTGTTTGGCCTGACGGCGCCCGATTCGAGCTTGCTGATATCGAGGAGCGCGTTGAGCAGCCGCGACATGGAGGTGATCGCGTGATCCTGCTGCGCGAGCACGTCGGTGACCGCCGGACGATCTGTCACCAGCCGACGCAGCGCACCGTTCAGGAGCGCCAGCGTCTGCAGCGGCTGGCGCAGATCGTGGCTGGCGGTCGCCAGAAAGCGGCTCTTCGCGAGGCTGGCATGGTCGGCCTGATCCCGCGCTTCCCTGAGCTTGCTCTCGGTCCGCACGTGAGTCGTCATGTCGCGGATCGCCGCCACCGTGAACCACTCCGGCGGGCAGTGGACCGTCTTCAGGCTGATGGCAACGGGGAATTCACTGCCGTCCGCGCGCCGGCCGAAGAGCTCGAGCCTGTGGCCGCCCATGGGCCGCACTTGCCTGTCCCTCGTGAACCTCTCCCGATATGCAGTGTGAGCTTTGCGGAACCTCTCCGGCACCAATACCTCGATGCCGTGACCGACGAGCTCGCCGTGCGGATGCCCGAAGAGCTCCGTGACGGTCTGGTTCGCATAACGGATCGTGCCGTTGGCATCGACGACCAGCATCGCGTCCGGAGCTTCCTCCAGCGCGATGCGGATCACTTCGGGGGGTAGGGCGTGATCGTGCATGCGGGGCGCGCTATCAGCACAACTCCCTAGGTAACCCCGGATTGTCACGAACTGCGCCCACTGCGGCGTCCGTGCAGGATACGTTTCCATGCATATTGGACATGTTCATCTCAGACACCTGCATCCAGCCACAGTAACGCCGGTTCGCCAGCCGAAAAGCAGGACATGGTACTACGGTGCCCGCTGTAGCTGCTCACGGCTGCTCGCGGTCTGCGAGGACCTGTTTGCCGGGAGGGGCGAGGACATTCTGCAGATGCCGGAGACCATCGCCGTCGAATGTGATTGCGGCTCGGTGAGCTACGTGCTGCGCTTTCAGAAGTTCAGGACCCCGTAGAGGCGCACGGGCAGCCGCGGCCGCGCGATCGGCTCGAAGGCTTCGACAGGCGCTCAGCGATTGCGCAGGCTGAGTATGTAGCGCGATACGGCCTGTGTTTCCGCCTTGGTGAGCATCGGGTTCGGCATGGACATCGGCAGCTTGTCGACGTCCCAGTGGGTCGACGTGATGAAGCGCTGCAGGCTCTCGGCGGTGACGCCCGGCCGATTGGCGATCTCGGCGAAGCCGGGCGTTGCCTGATTGAGGAGCGGCGGGTACTCCTGATCGGTCGCGACCACATGGCAGGCGGAGCAGACCAGGCGGGCGATATGCTCCCCCTGCGCGAGCTCGGGCGTCCTGGGTACGCCGGCAGCGGACGTGCGCGGAGTGCACAGCGCGCACAGCGCGGCGGCCGCGACCGCCAGCGCCGCGATAC
>JASHQW010000393.1 GCA_030038875.1 Gammaproteobacteria bacterium
CGAAGCCGCCCGCCGCGGCTCCGCTGCCGGCCCCTGACGCAGCGCCGGGCGACGGCAATCCGGCCGCCGCGGGAGATGCGCCCGCGCAGGAGGGCGCTCCCACGCCGCCTCCCGCGGATACGCCCGCCGAGCCGCCGCGGCCGAGGCCACAGCCATGACCATGACCGTCGCGCAGGTGCGCGTGCGCATGGCGCTCACGGCGCTGGTCGCGCTCATCCTCACCGTGCTGCCGCTGCCGACGTGGCTCGACGTGCTTCGCCCCGCGTTCCTCGTCCTCACGGTGCTCTACTGGTCGATCAACACGCCGCGCGCCGGCGGCATCGGGCTCGGCTTCCTCTGCGGTCTGCTGCTCGATGTCTTCCAGGGACCGGTGCTGGGCGAGCACGCGCTCGCGCTCTCGATCGTCGCCTACATCGCCGTGCGGGAGCATCAGCGCATCCGCTCGAAGCCGGCCTTCCAGCAGTCGCTGCTGGTGTTCGCCGCGCTGGTCTTCTACGAGTTCGTGGTCTTCGCGATCGACGGCTGGACCGGACACCCGGTCACGAGCCCGCTGCGGTGGCTGCATTGCCTGACGGGCGCCATCGTGTGGCCGCCGGCCGCGGCAATCCTCTCCTACACCGAGGGCCGGCTCGCGTGAGCCCCGCGGTCCGCATCAAGGATCAATGGCGCGAGCAGCGCCTGTTCGACCGCCGCGCGCTGGTCGTCGGCGCGCTCATGGCGCTTGCGACCCTTGGGCTCGTCGGGCGCCTCGTGCTGCTGCAGGTGGCGCGCCACGAGTATTACTCCGAGCTGTCACAGGGCAATCGGGTGCGCACCGAACCGATCCCGGCCGCGCGCGGCCTGCTCCTCGACCGCAACGGCGAGGTGGTGGCCGCCAATCAACCCGCCTACCAGCTCGAGCTCGTTCCCGAGGAGGTGCCCGACAAGCGCCGCACGCTCGAAAAGCTGGCAGCGCTCGGGCTGCTGCGGCCCGAGGAGATCGACGAGCTCATGCGCACCATCGCCGTGAGCCGCAGCTTCGACAGCGTGCCGATCCGCTTACGCATGTCGGATGACGAGGTGGCGCGCTTCGCGGTGCGGCGCTTCGAGTTCCCCGGTGTCGACATCAACACTCGCCAGACGCGCTGGTACCCGAACGCTGATCTCGCCGTACACGCACTCGGCTACGTGGGTGCAATCAGCGAGGATGACCTGAAGCACATCGACCGCGCCGCTTATGCAGGCACGGCGCTCATCGGCAAACTCGGGGTCGAGAGCACCTACGAGGACCAGCTGCACGGCAAGAACGGCTTCCGCGAGGTGCTGGTCAATGCGCAGGGCCGCTCGGTCGAGCGCCAGGGGGCGTATCAGCCCAACCTGCGCACGCGCGCGCCGGCCGCGGGCGAGGACATTCTGCTGTCGCTCGACCTGAAACTGCAGCGGGTCGCGGAGGCAGCGCTCGCCGGGCACCGCGGCGCGGTGGTCGCGCTCGATCCCGCCAACGGCGACGTGCTCGCGCTGGTGAGTCTGCCGGGGTTCGATCCCAACCTGTTCGCGCGTGGCATCACCGCGTCCGAGTACAACGCCCTCGCCAACGACGAGGACCGGCCGCTGTTCAATCGCGCGCTGCGCGGCACCTACCCCTCCGGCTCGACCATCAAGCCGGTGCTCGGGCTCGCCGCGCTCACCGACCACACGATCCAGGCGGACACCAAGGTGTTCTGCAACGCCGTGTTCTACCTGCCGGGCAGCGCCCACGTGTGGCGCGCGGACAAGGACGAGCCGCGCGGCTGGCTCGACCTCCCGGAGGCGATCTCGCGCTCCTCTGACGTGTACTTCTACCGGCTCGCCTCGACGCTCGGAATCGACCGCATTGCGGCTTTCCTCGAGCCGTTTGGGTACGGGCAGCCCACCGGCATCGACATCGGCGGCGAGAAGCCGGGCCTGCTGCCGACCCCGGAGTGGAAGCGCAAGGCCTTCAAGCGGCCCGAGGACAAGGTGTGGTTCCCCGGTGAGACGGTCAACCTGGGGATCGGGCAGGGCTACATGCTGGTGACGCCGCTGCAGCTCGCGCACATCACCGGAATCCTGGCCGAGCGCGGTCGCAACTTTCGCCCGCGCGTAGTGAGGGGAACGCGCGACGCGGCCGGTCACACGAGCTGGCTCGCCCCGGTCGAGGCTGACCCGATCAGGGGCGTATCCAATGCCGATTGGACGGTGGTGATCGACGCGATGATCGGCACCACGCACTGCACCCGGTACTGTGGCACCGCCTGGGTCGCCTTCAAGGGTGCGGCGTATGAGGCCGCGGGCAAGACCGGGACGGCCCAGGTTTACACGGTTGCGCAGAACGCCAAGTACAACGCGAAGACCGTCGCGGAGCGGTTGCGCGATCACGCATGGTTCATCGCGTTCGCGCCGGCCGAGGCACCGCGCATCGCGGTCGCGGTGCTCGTCGAGAATGCCGGCTTCGGCGCGAGCAACGCAGCGCCGGTTGCACGCAAGGTGATGGATGCCTACCTGCTGGACGCCGAGGGGAAGCTGAAGCCCGCGCCGGCTCGGGCACCCACCGCGCCGGCCGCACCCGCTGCGCCCGCCGAGCCCGCCCCGACCGTGACCACCGCGGCGAACCACACATGATCTACGAGGAAGTTCCCTACGGCTCGCGCACGCGGCGCACGCTCACCGGAGCGGCGCGCGTGCTGTTCGAGCTGAAGATCGACGGTCCGCTGGTGGTGGGGCTCGGGCTGATCGCGGCATTCGGGCTGGTCGTTCTCTACAGCGCCTCCGGTCAGAGCGCCGGCACGGTGGTGCGCACCGTCCTGCGCCTCATCCTCGGGACGGTGGCGATGCTGCTGCTGGCGCGCGTCAATCCGAACTTTCTGCGCCGCTCGACACCGTGGCTGTACGCCGCCGGGGTGTTTCTGCTGCTCATCGTGGCCGCGTTCGGCCACAGCGGCCTCGGCGCGCAGCGCTGGCTCAATCTCGGGCTGTTCCGCTTCCAGCCCTCCGAGCTCATGAAGCTCGCCGTACCGATGACCTGCGCCTGGTATCTGCACGAGCGGGCACTCCCCCCGAGCCTCCTGTCGCTGCTGGCGCTCGCGGGGCTGATCCTCCTGCCGGTGGGGCTCGTGGCGATCGAGCCGGATCTCGGCACCGCCGCGCTGATCGCGGTGGCGGGCGCGCTCGTCATCGTGCTCGCGGGCCTGCGCATGCGGGTGATGGTGGCGCTGTTGCTGCTCGCCGCGGCGACCGCCTGGTTCGGCTGGAGCTTCATGCACGACTACCAGCGCAAGCGCGTGCTCACCTTCCTCAATCCGCAGACCGACCCGCTCGGCGCCGGCTACCACATCATCCAGTCGCAGATCGCGATCGGCTCGGGCGGCGTCTTCGGCAAGGGCTGGATGAACGGCAGCCAGGCGCAGCTCGAGTTCCTTCCCGAGCGCTCGACCGACTTCATCTTCGCGGTGGTGGGCGAGGAGTTCGGGCTCCTCGGGCTCTTGCTGCTGCTCATCCTTTATCTGTTCGTCGTCGCGCGCTCGATCTATCTCGCCACGCAGACGCAGGACACGTTCGCGCGGCTGCTCGCCGGCAGCATCGCGCTCACCTTTTTCGTCTACGTGCTGATCAACGCCGGCATGGTGACGGGACTGCTGCCGGTGGTCGGCGTGCCGCTGCCGCTCGTGAGCTACGGCGGCAGCTCCGTCGTGACGCTCCTCGCCGGCTTCGGTATTCTCATGGCGCTCTATTCACGGAGGAAGCTCGTGGGCTCCTGAGCGAGCGTGGAGCCGTACGTGAGCAACTGGCGTTACCCTCTACTGGCGGCACTGAGCTGCGCCGCGCTCGCCGCGCAGGGTGCCACCCTTCAGCAACCACCCGCATCCGGCGAGCCGCCCGCAACACCGGCGCCCGCGG
>JASHQW010000394.1 GCA_030038875.1 Gammaproteobacteria bacterium
ACCCCCTGAAACTCGGCGTGCGCCCCCTGAAGCTCGCGGAGCTGCGCCGCGTGTACGCGCATCCGCTCACCGTGGCGATCGATCCGGAAGCGATGGGCGCGGTCAGCGCCGCACACACGGCGACCGCGCGGCTCGCGGCGGCCGAGGCGCCCGCCTACGGCATCAACACGGGCTTCGGCCTCCTGGCCCAGACCCGCATCCCGGCAGCCCAGCGCGCCCTGCTGCAGCGGAACATCATTCTCTCCCACAGCTGCGGCGTGGGACCGCTGCTCGATGAGGCGGTGGTGCGCCTCACTCTGGTGCTGAAGCTCTCGAGCCTGCTGCAGGGATTCTCGGGGGTGAGCGCGGAGCTGGTGCGCTTTCTTGAGCGCCTCATCAACGCCGGACTCACGCCCTGCGTGCCGAGCCAGGGGTCGGTCGGCGCCTCCGGCGATCTTGCGCCGCTCGCTCACCTGTCGCTGAGCGTCCTCGGCCTGGGCGAGATCCGCCGCCACGGCGAGGTGCTGCCGGCCGCCGAAGCGCTCGCCCAGGAAGGGCTGACGCCGCTCACCTTGGGTCCCAAGGAGGGACTCGCGCTCCTCAACGGCACCCAGGTGTCGACCGCGCTCGCCCTCGCCGGGCTCTTCGAGCTCGAGGCGGCGTTCGCGGCCGCGGTGGTGAGCGGCGCGCTGTCGGTCGACGCGCTCGCCGGGAGCGACGCGCCCTTCGATGCGCGCATCCAGAGCGTACGCGGGCACAGCGGCCAGGCGCGCGTCGCGCAGGTATACCGCGAGCTCCTCGAGGGCAGCGCGATCCGCGAGTCGCACCGCGACTGCCCGCGCGTGCAGGATCCCTACTCGCTGCGCTGCCAGCCGCAAGTGATGGGCGCGTGCCTCGACCTGATCACGGCGCAGGCGGCCACGCTCGCCACCGAAGCCAATGCCGTCACCGACAATCCGCTCATCTTTGCCGAATCCGGCGAAGTGCTCTCGGGCGGGAACTTCCACGCCGAGCCCGTGGCCTTCGCCGCCGACATCCTCGCGCTCGCGGCGACCGAGATCGCCTCGATCGCCGAGCGGCGCGTGGCGCTCCTGATCGACCCGAAGATGAGCGGGCTGCCGCCGTTCCTCGCCGAGGAGAGCGGCGTCAATTCCGGCTTCATGCTGGCGCAGGTGACCGCCGCGGCGCTGGTGGCCGAGAACCGCATGCTGTGCCATCCGGCGAGCGTCGACAGCATCCCGACCTCCGCCAACCAGGAGGATCACGTCAGCATGGCGACGCACGGCGCGCGGCGGCTCCTCGGCATGACGCGCAACACGCTCACGGTCGCCGCCATCGAGCTCCTCGCGGCCGCGCAGGGTGTCGACTTCCGCGCCCCGCTCAGGACCTCCCCGAAGCTCGCGGCGGCTCACGGAGCCTTGCGGCTCAAGGTGCCGTTCGCGAAAAGCGACCGCCTGCTCGCGCTCGATATCGAGGAGGCGCTGCAGACCGTGCGGCTGCCCGAAGTGCAGTCGCTGGCGAGGTCGCTGCTGCCGAGTTATCGCTGATCGTCAGGCGTACTGGGCGGATTTCTCCGGCGCCTTGTCCGAGTCGTCGGGGCTGCCGCCCTCGGACCCGCCTCCCTGCTGCTCGCGCTTTATGCGCTCGTAGATCTCTTCGCGGTGAACGGCGACATGCTTCGGCGCGTTGATGCCGACGCGGACCTGGTTCCCTTTCACCCCGAGAACCGTGATGGTCACGTCGTCGCCGATCATTACCGTCTCGCCGACCCGTCGCGTGAGAATCAGCATCTCTTGACCCCCAATTTATAATTCTCTATGGCTGCGACGTAGACCCGAGCCAAGAGGCCCTCCGTGCGCATCGCGGAAGGGTACGCGTAAATCGCGCAGAAGAAAAATCTTGCCGCGTCGCAATACCGCTCGCATTTGAACTTTCGCGCCATGGTCGAGGGCGGCGGCGGCGGCTTCACTTAAGCAGGTGTTCAATAGCGGCCGCCGCCGCAAGTGCCCCGGGTCCGGTGAGCACGTGGGCCACCCCGGGGGCGGGCAGTGCCAGCCCGCGCAGCCCGAGCTCGCGAAGGGCGCCACCGTCGATCCGTCCGGTATCGAACAGAGTGACGCGCAGCCGGCCCGCCAGCGCCTCCACCGAGCGCACGTTGGCTCGCCCCCCGAGCGCGGCCAGCAGCCTTGCGGCATCCACCGGAGTGGCTGCGCCCGCGGCGGCGTGAAGCGTGTCAGACAGCGCCGACGCGCCCGCCGACCCGGCGGCCGCGGGTGCGGCCGCGCCCGTGGCACGCAGCACGGCGCGCATCTCACCGGCGAGCTGGTCGGCCACCGGACCTATGACAACCTGCAGCGCATCGGGGCCCGGGCGCACGAGGCCGGCCGCCCCGAGACCCTTGAGCGCCGCCGCATCGACCGCGGCCTGGTTTGCCACCCGCAGCCGCAGCCGCGTCGCGCAGGCATCGAGCGCGACGATGTTCGCACCGCCCCCGAGCGCGGCCAGGAACTGGTGCGCACGGCGCGCGGGGAGAGGCGCGACGGCAGGCGCCGCGCTCTCGGGATCGCGCCCCGGCGTGCGCAGATCGAACCTCACGATGACCCAGCGAAACAGGAAGTAATAGAGCGCGAAGTACAGGGCCCCCACGGGCAGCAGCAGCAGCGGCCGCGTGGCGTGGTTGAAGTTCAGCAGGTAATCGAAGAAGCCGGCGGAGAAGCTGAACCCGAGACGCACGCCGAGCGCGCTCATGACGATGAAAGCGGCCCCGGTGAGGAGCGCATGCACCGCATAGAGCGCCGGCGCGAGAAAGATGAAGGTGAACTCGATCGGCTCGGTCACGCCCGTCAGAAACGAGGTGAGCGCGATCGAGCCGAGGAGTCCCCCGACCAGCGCGCGCCGCTCAGGCAAAGCCGTGTGGTACATGGCGAGGCAGGCCGCCGGCAGCCCGAACATCATCACCGGGAAGAAGCCCGACATGAAGGCGCCGGCGGTCGGGTCACCGGCGAAGAAGCGCTTCAGGTCGCCGGTCGTGCCGTGGTAGTCGCCGAGCAGGAACCAGGCGATGTTGTTGATGATGTGATGGAGACCGGTGACGATCAGCGCGCGATTCAAGACGCCGTAGGCGAAGAGGCCGAAGGCGCCGGCGTGCAGCACCGTCTCGCTGAGCGCGTCCATGCCGCCCTCGAGGCGCTGCCACTCCATGCCGAAGAGCAGCGCCAGCCCGAGGCCCGCCAGTCCGCTCACGATCGGCACGAAACGCCGCCCGCCGAAGAAGCTCAGGTAGCTCGGCAGCGTGATGTTGAAGAAGCGGTTGTAGAGGGCGCCGGCGACGAGGCCCGAGAGGATCCCCACCGGCACGCTGAGCTTCGCGAGCTCGCTGGCCTTGTAGGCGGCGACGCCGAGATCGCGCGCCCGGCCGGTGAGGCCCGCGAGCGCGCTCTCCGGCACGCTGATCAGAACCTCGGCGCCCTGGGTCGCGACCAGGTAGGCGACCACCGCGGCGAGCCCCGCGGCGCCGTGATTCTCGCGCGCCAGCCCCACCGCAACGCCGGCGGCAAAGAGCAGCCCCAGATTGTCGAAGATGGCGCCGCCGGCGGCGGCCATGGAGGCGGAGTTGAGAAGATCCGGCTGGCCGAGCCGCAGCAGCAGGCCCGCGATCGGCAGCACCGCGATCGGCAGCATCAGCGCGCCGCCGACCCGCTGCAGGCTCGCGAGCAGCCCCCTCACCCCGGCACCCCCTCGCCGAGCGCTCGCCGCGCGAGGCTGCGCACAGATGCGGCGTCGGCTGAGCTGAGCGCCTGGCGGGCAAGCGCACGGCACTCCGCGACGGTCACACGGCTCAGGGCAGCCTTGAGGCGCGGGATGACCGCGCTGACCGCCGAGAGCTCGTGCACCCCTAAGCCCACCAGCAGCGGCGCCGCGAGCGGCTCGGACGCGAGCCCGCCGCACACCGCGACCATCCGCCCGCGCGCAGCGGCTGCCTGCGTGGCGCCCTCGATGAGGCGCAGCACCGCCGGGTGCAGCGCGTCGAGCCTGGAGGCGAGTTGCGGGTGGCCGCGATCCATGGCGAGCGTGTACTGGGTGAGATCGTTGGTGCCGATCGAGAGGAAATCCGCGACCGCGAGGAGCCGGTCGGCGAGCACCGCGGAAGCCGGCGTCTCGATCATGACTCCCACCTCGATCGGGTGCGTGAGGCGTAGCTCCACTCGCAGCCGATCGAGCACCGCGCGCACCGCCTGCACTTCGGCCGCCTCCGTGATCATCGGCAGCAGAATCCGGCACTGCTCGAGCGGGCGCACGCCGAGTATGGCGCGCAGCTGCGTCTCGAGCAGCGGCGGGTTGGCGAGACTGGTGCGCACGCCGCGCAGTCCGAGCGCCGGATTCTCCTCGGGCGGCTGCGGGAGATAGGCGATCGGCTTATCGCCGCCGGCATCGAGGGTACGGATGGTGAGGGGACGTCCGCCGAGCGCGTCCGCGATCCTCTGGTAGGCGGAGCGCTGCTCGGCCTCATCCGGGGGCGAGTCGCGCTCGAGAAACAGGAACTCCGTGCGCAGCAGGCCGCAGCCTTCGGCGCCGTTGCGCACGGCGGCGTGCGCCTCCGCGGCCGAGCCCACGTTGGCGAACACCTCGATGCGCATGCCATCGGCGGTGCGGCCTTCGCGTTGTGCGGCGCTACGTTCCGCGGCCAGCCGCTCGCGCTGCGCGGCGAGTGTGGCGCGCGCCGCCTCGCGGCGCGCCGGCGACGGCTCGACCTCGAGCACGCCGCGCTCGCCGTCCAGCACCAGCTCGACGCCCGCGCGCAGCGCGAGCACCGCGGACCCGAGCGCCACCAGCGCCGGAATCTCCAGCGCCGCGGCGATGATCGAGACGTGCGAGGTCGCACCGCCCGCCGCCGTCGCCAGGCCCGCCAC
>JASHQW010000395.1 GCA_030038875.1 Gammaproteobacteria bacterium
TAAAGGTGTCGGCCCAGGCGGGGTCAGGGATTCCGTGGTCTCAAGGGAGCTCAGGTGGCTTTTGGCTCTCGCGGTGGGCCTGGCGGGAGGGTCCGCGGCCGCCGGCGGTGCGCCGACCCCTCCTTCCGTCTTCCCGACCCCCCTGGCGGCCGAAGTCCTCGACTCAACGGCCATAGGTCCCACCGAAGGCACGGTCACCGACGGCTCGCTCGACGGACATTTCCGCCCCTTCAAGGCCCGCGGCTCTTATCGCATCACGGCCACGCTCTGGTTCCGACTGCTGCCCCCGCAGGCGCCGGCAGGCGGCGAGACGCCGGTGCTGCTGGCGCGCTCCGGGATGGACCAGCCGGTCGAGGTGTTCGCGCGGCGCAATGGCGCGGTCGTGCCGCTCAAGGTCACCACCGTGGTGCCGAAGTCCGGCGGCGGGCTTGACACCGTATTCGCACTCGATCCGCCCCCGGATCGGGGCACCGCGCTCTATGCGCGCGTCTCCCGCACCGGCGCCACGGCCACCGACCTGCAGTTCGCCACCTCGACGCTCGAGCGCACGCTCGCGCGGGCCGCTACCCGCTCCCAGATGATCTCGTTCGCCTTCGGGGCACTCATGGCGATGGCGATCTCGGCGCTGCTGGTGCGCTTCGTGCTGACCGATCCACTCTACCCGCTCTACGGAACGCTGTTCGCGCTCGAGGCGATCTATCTCGCCTATTTCTCGGGCGAGGGCTTCAGCTGGCCGCTGCTCTCGTACGCACGGCCCCTCGGCTGGTACGCCTGGAACGTGCCGGTCGCGGTGTGCGGCGCGGCCGCGGCGCTCTTCGTGCGCGAGTTCACCAGCCTGCGCCTCTTCTCCGAGCGCGTGTATCGCGCCTACGGGTGGCTCGCCCTCGCCTTCCTCGTGCTCGCCGCCTCGAACCTGCTGCGCCTCGTCGGGCTCGCGACACTGGTCAAGGACATCGGCAACCTCCTGTTCCTCGGGAGCGCGCTCTTCACGCTGATCGTGTGCTATCTCGCCTGGCGCCGCGGCAACCGCGCCGCCGGCTGGTTCCTCATCGCCTGGACGCTGCTGTGCACGTTCCAGGTCGCAGGCCCGGCGTGGCTGCTCTACGGGCGCGCCGACGATGCCGACGCACTCTTCTACTACGGCCTCGCCCCCTCGCTGGTGGCCGCGGCGGTGCTGATCGCGCTCGGGGTCGCCGACCGCATGCGGGCGCAGAACGTCGCGCTCACCGAGGCCGAGCGGCGCGCCCAGACCGATGCGCTCACCGGAGTGCTCAACCGCCCGACGCTCATCGAGCGGTTCGACGCCGCGTGCATGCGGCTGCAGAGGCGCGGGCTCCCGGTCTCGGTGCTGTTCATCGATCTCGATCACTTCAAGCAGATCAACGATGGCTGCGGGCACGCGGCGGGCGATGCCTGCCTCGCCGCCGTGGTGGCGCCGATCCAGGCGGAGCTGCGGCAGTCGGACATCGTCGGGCGCTACGGGGGCGAGGAGTTCGTGGTGGTGCTCACCGGGGCGGATGAGGCGGCGGCGGTACCGGTGGCGCAGCGTATCTGCCAGCGGGTCGCGGACGTGCGGGTCGAGGGATTCGCCGCCCCGATCCGCCTCACCTGCAGCATCGGCGTGGCGAGCAGCGACACCCTCCATGTGTGGGGCCAGCATCTGGTCGCGCAGGCGGACGCGGCGCAGTACGCCGCCAAGCGCGCCGGGCGCAACCAGGTGCACCGCGCCCGCGGGGTACCCTACGGACCATGACGCCCGTGACCGTCCGCCCCGCCGTCCGCGGCGACATCCCGCAGCTCCTCGCGCTGGTGCGGCGCTACTGGGACTACGAGCACATCGCCGGCTTCGAGGCGTTGCGCGTGGAGCTCCTGCTGCAGCAGCTCATCGCCGAGCCCCGACTGGGGGCGGCCTGGGTGGCGGAGGCCGAGGGCCGCCTCAGCGGCTATCTGGTCGCGGTGACCGTGTTGAGCCTCGAGCACGGCGGGCTCATGGCGGAGATCGACGAACTCTTCGTCCTGCCGGAGGCGCGTTCGCGCGGTGTCGGCGCCGGGCTGCTCGCGGCGGCGGAAGCCGCGCTCGCCGCGCGCGGGTGCGGGCGGCTGCAATTGCAGCTTTCCGCCGGCAACGCCGCGGCGCGCAGCTTCTACGAGCACCGCGGCTACGGCGCGCGCGATGGCTACCGGCTCTTCGATAAGAGTCTCACGGGCAAGCGCTCCTCCTGAGCCGGCTCCGCACGGCGCTCGGCCCGCTCGCCTCATCGCAAGGACCACTGATTCCAACAACGGCCTGTCACCCTCACCTTCAGGTCGCGCTGGTAGAATCTGCGGCGCGACCAGAAGGGGGTGAGCCGTGTCTGTGTTGCATAGCCGCAGGGCCCTGGACGGGCGCCATCCTCGTTCCCGCAGGAGGAGCCTGCGCCTGCTCGCCTGCGGCTCTTTAGCTGCCCTCGCCCTCGCGCCGGTCGCCCTGACCGCAGCGCCGCTCGAGGCCTATGGACGACTGCCGCACTTTGAGCACATCTCGCTGTCTCCCGATGGCTCCCGGGTAGCCGTCGTGCGCACCGAGGGTGAAGAGCGTGTTCTGGCCATCACGGACCTGGCGACCGGGCGGCTGCTTGCGAAAGTGGGCGCCGGCGACGAGAAGCTGCGCGGCATCGTGTGGGCAGACGACTCTCACATAGTGATCGAGACCTCCGTCACCGGCGTCCTGCACGGCAACATGTTCCGCGACACCAGAGTGTGGGAATGGTTCCAGATTCAGGTCTACGACCTCACCTCGAACAAGCTGTTCCCGGTTCCACAAAGTACCGGCAGCGAGGACCTGGCCCTGTTGAACATCGTGGGCAGCCTGGCGGTGCGACGTGTCAAGGGCCGCACCATGATCTTCGTGACAGGCGTGAAACTCGGCAACGGAGGACGTGGCAACTACGCAGAGCGCGTACTGCTGGAAGTCAGCCTCGACACCCATGCCGTGCACCTCGTCAGTGAGGCGAAGCCCGAGAATGTGGGCTGGGTCATCGACGGTGATGGAGCAGTGGCCGCTGAGGAAACCTACAATCAGAAGAGCGGACATTGGAGCATGCTGATCCCCCACGACGGTCGCACGCAGGAGGCCGCTTCGGGCACGGGACTCATCGACTTCCCGCACCTCCTCGGGCTTGGGCCGACCGCCGACACGTTGCTGGTGTCGAGCATCGAGGACGAAGAGCCGGTG
>JASHQW010000396.1 GCA_030038875.1 Gammaproteobacteria bacterium
GCGCTGCTCTTCATCGGGATCCGTAACGCGTGGGATCTCGTCGTGTGGATATCCGTAACTCCGGCGCCGCGCGAGAAGGAGTGACGGAGCGGAGGCTCGACATGGCCGACATCATCCAGGAGTTCACCGTCCGAACCGGGCCGCCGCGGGTGTTCCACGCGATGGCGACGCCGCAGGGGCTGACGCACTGGTGGACGCTGAGCTCGAGCGGCAAGCCCGAGGAGGGCGCCGAGTATCAGCTGAACTTCGGCGCCGACTACGCCTGGCGGGCCCGGGTAACCCGTTACGAGCCGGACGCGGCCTTCGAGCTCGAGATGACCCAGGCGCATCCCGACTGGATGAGCACCCGCATCGGCTGCCAGCTCGAGGCCGAGGGCCGGGACTCGACGCGCGTGCGCTTCTATCACACCGGCTGGCCGGCCGCGAACCAGCACTGGCGCGTGTCGTGCTACTGCTGGGCGATGTACCTGCGGGTCATGCGCCGCTACCTCGAGCACGGCGAATCCGTTCCCTACGAACGCCGCCTCGAGGCCTGAGGATGCTTGGTGGATCGCGCCGGCAGGGGCTGACGTTAAGTCAACCGGCCGCGCGGCACTGCGCTAACCCCATCGGAGCGGCTGCCGCGCTTCAGGTATGGGGCTTCTCGATACCGGAGGCGATTGGTGAGGTACTTCATTCTGATTGCGTCGGCTCTGGCGCTGGGGGCGAGCGCCGCGGCCCAGGCCCTCGGCGCGCTGGCACGGGTGAGCGTGGTCGATCGGGACAGCGGCGTTACGCTTCAGACGTATTATTCCCGTGGGGAGTACTGGGTGGCGGGCGATCCGGGCGCGCGTTACGCGATCGAGATCCGTAATTGCGCGGGCGGGCGGCTGCTCGCGGTGACCTCGGTCGACGGCGTCAACGTGCTCACGGGAGACACTGCGGGCTTCGACCAGGCGGGCTACGTCTTCGACCCGGGCGAGCGCTATCAGATCACGGGATGGCGCAAGAGTAACTCCAAAGTGGCGGCCTTCACCTTCACCGACGCGCGGGACTCGTACGCCGGGCGCACCGGCCGGCCGGGCAACGTCGGGGTCATCGGGATCGCGCTGTTCCGCGAGCGGCCGCAGCCGGTGTACGCGGCGCCGAGGATGGCGCCGGCACCGGTGGCGCCTGCCGTGCCGGCCGGCGAATCCAACCGCTCAATCGCCGAGGATGCCAGCGCCCTCGCGGCGGCGCCCGCGCTGCAACGAGCGCCGGTTGCAGGGCGCGCGCCGGAGGCGCGGCTCGGTACCGGCCACGGCGAGCGCGAATACTCGTATGTTGTGGACACAGAGTTTGAGCGGATGCAGCCGCAACCCAACGAGGTCATCCGTATTCGCTACGACAGCGTCGAGAACCTAGTCGCCTTAGGCGTCATCAGGAAGCCGCGCCCGGCGCTGCGCGCGCCTGACCCCTTCCCGGGCTCGCAGCAGCGGCGCTTCGTACCTGACCCGCCGGGCTGAGATGGACGCCGCTCATCGATCATGCGATGAATGAACGACGCGGACCCGAGTGACGAGACGCTGATGGCCCGCTACGCGCGCGGCGACGCCGCGGCGTTCGCCGCGCTCTATCAGCGGCATGAGCTGCGCGTGTGGCGCTATCTCGAGCGCAACGTGGAGAGCCGGGCGACGGCGGAGGAGCTGATGCAGGAGGTATGGTTCGCGGTGGCGCGCGACGCCGAGCGCTATCGGCCGAGCGCGCGCTTTACGACCTGGCTGTTCACGATCGCGCGCAACCGCATGCTCGACGCGCTGCGCGCGAGGCGGCCTCACCTAAGCCTCGATGTGCTCGGTCACGAGGCCGAAAGCCTGGTCGAGCGGCTGACCGCAGATCCCGGGACGGGTCCGGCCGCGGCGGCGGAGGCGCGGGATCAGGCGACGGCGCTGCGCCTGGCGCTCGCGCGGCTGCCACCGGAGCAGCGCGACGCCCTTCTCCTGCAGCTCGAGGGGGACCTGAGCGTCGAGGACGTGGCCGCCATCACCCGCGCCAGCTTCGAGACGGTCAAGAGCCGTTTGCGCTATGCCCGCACCAAGCTGCGCGAGCTCCTCACCGAGTACGCATGAGCGCGTTGCCACCTCCCTTCGATCCTTCCGGCGACGGCGACGAGCGGTATCGGCGCGCCTCGGAGCTCGACCCGAGCCGCCCGAGCGAGGCCACCCGTCGTACGGTGCTCGCCCATGCGGCACGCCTCGCGGCTGCGCGCGGCCGCCGCGAGGCGCTGCGCCGCCGGCTGTCAGCGATGAGCGTCAGGCTGCGAGGACGGCCGGCGATCATGGGAACGATCGCGGCAGCGGTCCTCGCCGGCGTGGTGATCGCCCCGCAGCTCCTCACGCCGACCACCAAGCCGCCGGAGCCGACCGCCCAGCGGGCGCCCGAGGAGCGCGCGGCTCCTCGGGCGCCGCTCGAGTCCGCGAGGCCGGCAGGCCCGCCCACCACGTTCCAGCGCGCGCGTGTTCCATCGAGCGCCGCGCCCGCAGCGGCTGCCTCTGCGCCGGCCCCGAACGAGCGCGTCACGGCGCTGCAATTGGAGCAGCGAGCCGATGCCGACAGCGCCCGTGCGCTTGCACGCGCATCGATCGCGGCGGCCTCGCGGGCGCGGGAAGCTCCAGCGCCGGTGTCGGCCCCACCGCCCGCTTTGGCCGGTCCAGAGGCGCTCCGAGCGGCCGCCGCAGCCGGTGACCTGGCGGCGCTTGCGGCGCAGCTCGCGGGCGGGAGCGACATCGACGCGCGCGATGCGCAGGGCCGCAGCGCGCTCATGCTGGCAACGCTCAACGGACAGACAGATGCCGTGGCAATGCTGCTCGCGCACGGGGCCGATGCCAGCGGCCCCGACGCGCGCGGCACCACGCCGTTGCAGGTAGCCGTCGCGGCCGATGAGCGCGAGATCATCGCCATGCTGCGCCGCTACGGTGCCCGGTAGAGAAACTCCCTGAGACTCGGGTAGTAGTCGGAATAGAAGCTCACGTCGTTGTGGCTCGCGCCCGGCACGAGGTGCGTGTGCCGCAGCGGCGGGGCGATCGCGGCGATCAACGCGTCCGAGCGCGCGCGGAACACCACCTCGTCGTGCTCCGCGATCACCACGAACGTCGGCGCGCGCACCGCGCCGATGCGCTCGAGCGAGTCGTAGCGGTCGCGGATGAGCATGCGCACCGGCAGCCAGGGGAAATGATCGGCGGCGACATTGGCAAGGCTGTCGAAGGGCGTGACGAGGATCAGCCGCTCGACCGGACGGCGCGCGGCGAGCGCCACCGCGACGCCGCTCCCGAGGCTCCTGCCGACGACGGCGATGGGCCCGTGATGCGCACGGAGTGAGTCGTAGATCGCCTCCGCGTCCGATATCAGCGCGGCTTCGTAGGGCCGGCCCGTGCTCCCGCCGTAGCCGCGGTAGTTCACCAGATAGACCGCGCGCTCGGGAAACGCCGCATCGAAGTCGGCGACATTGGCGCCGACGTCTTCGGCGTTGCCGCCGAAGTACAGGAGAGCCGGTCGCGCGGCGCCGTGCAGCTCCCAGACCTTGACGGTGGCCGCGCCACGCTCGAAGAGCCGCGCGCGCGCCCCAGGACGCGCCACCTCCGGGGTGGCCAGATACAGCAGCCGGTCCTGCGCCAGATAGAGAAGGAGGCCGGTCAGGCCGTAGATCGTGCCCGCCATCAGCGCGGCGTAGAGGATGGCCCTCACGGCACCAGCACGACGCGCCCGGTCACCGCACCGAGACTGAGCGCGCCGAGCGCGCTCTCGGCCTCCGCCAGGGGGCGGCGGGCGAGCGGGATCGGCTGAATCCTCCCCGCGCGCACCAGCGACATCATCTCGCGCGCCTCGGCGAGTGTGCCGGTGTTGGAGCCCACGATCGACAGCGCGCGCAGCGGAATGTGCGGCAGCGGCAGGTGCAGCGCGCCGCCGAAGAGGCCGACGAGCACGATGCGGCCGCCGCGGCGCACGACCCGATGCGCCAGAGCGAAGCTCGCCTCCGAGCCGACGAAATCCACGACCGCGGCGGGACCGCCGCCGCTATCGGCACGAATCCGCTGCGGCGTGCCCGGGTCGGCGGCGTCGTAAGTGGCGCCGGCGCCCAGGGCGCGCGCCGCCTCGAGGCGCGCCGCGTCGATGTCCGCCACCAGCGGCGCGCTGCCGAGGACGGCCTGCGTGAACTGGATCCCCATCATGCCGACGCCGCCGCAACCGATGAGCAGCACGCGCTCTGCAGGCTCGAGCGTGCCGGTCTTTCTCAGCGCCGCGAATGCGGTGAGACCCGAGCACATGCAGGCCGCCGCCAACGCCGGCTCGGTCGCGCCGTACTCGATGAGATAGCGCGGATGCGGCACCAGTACGTGCGTGGCGTAGCCGCCGGGACAGGCGCTCGAGCAGCCAAGCTGGCGGGTCTCGCCGAGACAGATGTTCTCCTCGCCGCGCCGGCAGGCGCTGCAGCGTCCGCAGCCGATCCACGGGAACACCGCGTAGCGCGCCCCGAGCGCCACCGCCGCCGCCGCCGCGGGGCCGGCCGCCGCCACCTGGCCCTCGATCTCGTGTCCGAGCACGTGCGGCAGGGCGAGCTTCGAGGCGAGGCGCTTTCCGCCGCCGAGATCGAACGAGCCCTCGCGCAGGTGCACGTCGGTATGACAGACGCCGCAGTGGCGCACCTCGATGAGGACTTCCGTGCCACCCGGCACGGGGGTGGGAGTCTCCAGCTCGGCGAGCGCCGCGCCAAACTCCCTTACGACATAGCTCTTCATAGACGCACTCCCGTCATCAAATCGTCGCAAAACCTGTGCCTAATCGTCATCTGGCACAGCGGAGATGCCAGCACACGATGGATGAGCCTGACTGCAACCCGCTATCGATGTCCGACTCGAGTCTCGACGGGACGCGCCGAGCTCTCATCCGCCTGATCGAGATCGCTTCGGGCCAGCAGAACCTGCAGCAGAAATACCAGAAATACCAGGAGTACCGCTCGCGCACTTCCGCGGGCGCTTCCTTCTGGAACGAGGCGGTACGGCTTCTCGGCATCCGTCTCGACCTGGACCGGAGCACGCTCGCACACATTCCCCCGAGCGGTCCGGTGATCGTCGTCGCCAACCACCCCTTCGGCATCCTCGACGGCTTTCTGCTGTGCTGGCTGATCAGCCAGGTGCGTTGCGACTTCAAGATCATGGTGAACGGCGTGCGCTGTGTTCCAGAGATGGCCGCGCACTCGATCGCGGTCGACCTCTCGGGCACCCGCCAGGCGCAGAAGGTCAACGTGGCGGCGCGCATCGAGGCACGTCGCACGCTCGAGCAGGGCGGGGCGCTCCTCATCTTCCCGGCGGGCGGCATCTCGACCTCGCCCGACCGATGGGGGCGCACCGCCGCGATGGATGTCAACTGGCACCCGTTCGTGGCGCAGGCACTGACGCGCTCGCAGGCGCCAGTGCTACCTGTGTGGTTCGCCGGCCAGAACGGCCGGCTGTTCCAGATCGTAAGCCATTACAGCCTGACGCTGCGCTGGGGACTCCTGATCAGCGAGAACGTGCGCCGACTG
>JASHQW010000397.1 GCA_030038875.1 Gammaproteobacteria bacterium
TTGACCGTGACGTTATTGACCACGGTCTCGTTGTAGGTGTTGTGGATGACGGTGACGTTGACGTTGGTGACCGACTGGTTGTAGGCAAACGCGCCTCCCACCCAGCGGCCGCCGGCGAAACCAACACCGCCATAGCCGAAGCCATAGTTCACGCCGCCGTAGAAGCCGACGTGCGGGCCCCAATAGCCGGCGTGGAACGCGTACACGCCGCCGACGAAGCCCCAATAGCCCGGCGTCCAGAGGAAGCCGACGCGCGGCGGCATCACCCAGGTGCCCGGCACCCAGTAGTAGCCGGCGGGCGCCCACGCCCAGTAGCCCGGAGTCCAGAGGTAGCCGGGGCCTGGAACCGGCGGCTGCTCGTAGACCGGCAGCGGCGGCGGCGGCTCGGACGCCTGCACCTCGGCATCGGCCGCCGGCGCTTCCGCCACGGGTGGCGGCGCCGGGGCCACGTAGGCCGAAGGGGGAGCCACGTAGGCGGGAGGGGGAGGGGGGAGCGGTGCGGCGACGCGCACGACGCAGCCCGTCAGCGCCGTGGCGGCGGTGCATAAGAGCGCCAGGCCGGCGAGAGGGGCGAGCTTGACCTGCGAAGGTTTCAACATAACACGACCCTGATGTTGATTGGTGACGCAGCCTACGCATTGGCGCAGACCTTATGGAACACACAACGTCACAGTTTGAGAGTGGCTGACCTGTGTGAAGGGAATGTAACCTCGCCCGGGCGCTGTCGCGCCGCGGCGACGCGGGAATCGCCCGCATCTCGCGGCCGGCCTGTCAAGGGCCGCCCTTCAGGGGCTCGGGGCGCAGTTGCGGTAAGCTCGCGAAAAGATGCGACCCCGACTGCGCGTAGTCCCCGATGAGCTGATCGCGCCGATCATCGGCGAGGCCAAGAGAATCCTCGCCGAGATCGGGGTCGAGGTGCGCGGGGCGCGCCTGCGCGAGCGGCTGCTCGGGCACGGGCTGAAGCTCGCGCGCACGGCCGACGACGCCGAGCGGGTGCTGTTTCCGCCCGAGGTGGTCGACCGCGCCATCGAGACCGCGCCCAAGACCTTCGCGCTCTTCGACCGCGACGGCGCGCCCTACACCGAGCTCGGCGGCGACAAGGTGCACTTCGTTCCCGGCTCAAGCGGCCTGCATGTGCTCGACCATCGCAGCGGCGAGACGCGCCTTTCCAATACGCACGACTTCATCGAGTACGTGCGGGTGGCGGACGGACTGAAGAATCTCGGCTACCTGGCCACGGCCTTCTCGACCAACGACATCGAGCCGCAGATCTCGGACGCCTGGCGGCTCTATCTGGTGCTCTGCAACTCGCTCAAGCCCGTGGTGTCGGGCGCCTTCACCGAGCACGGCGTGCCGCGCATGGCCCGCATGATGCAGCTGTTCCGCCGCGACCAGGCCGACCTCATCGCCCGCCCGATGTCCATCTTTACGGTGACGGCCACCGGCTTCTACCGCTACAGCGAGGACTCGTGCCAGAACCTCATGGACTGTGCCGAGTCGGGCATTCCGGTCGAGATCGTGCCCGTGACGCTCATGGGACTCATAGCACCGGTGACGCTGGTGGGCGCCACGGTGATGCACGTCGCCGACGTGCTCGCCGGGGTGACGATGGCGCAGCTCATCAAGCCCGGTACCCCGGTGCTCTTTGGCGGCGCGCCGGCCACCTTCCACATGAAGACCGCCATGTCGCCCATGGCGGCGATCGAGACGCTGCACCTCAACGTTGCCTACGTGGAGATCGCCAAACACCTCGGGCTGCCGACGCAGGGCTACATGGCGCTCAGCGAGGGCAAGTTTCTCGACGCGCAGGCGGGGGCCGAGAGCTTCGCGGGGGCGCTGCTCGCCGCGATCAGCGGCGTCAACTCGGTGTCAGGTCCCGGGATGCTCGATTACGTGCTGACCTTCAGCCTGGAGAAGCTCGTCTTCGATGATGAGCTCTGCGGGCAGGCGCTGCACTTCTGCCACGAGTTCGCCGTCATGGACGATCTGCCGACCGTCGATCTGGTGCGCCAGCTCCTCGCCGAGAAGCATCTGCTCACCGCCCCGCACACGCTCAGCTACTGGCCCCGCGAGCTGTATCTGCCCGGGCCGGTGTTCGATCGGATCAACCGCGAGACCTGGCTGCAGCAGGGTGGCAGGAGTCTCGAGCAGCGCGTCAGGGCCGAGGTCGAGCGGCTCCTCGGCGCTTACTCATCGCCCCCCACCGACGTGCGCCTCGAGGCGGAGCTGCTCGGGCTAATCAAAGCGGGACTCACGACCGACCAGCCGCTGCCCGCGACGCTGCCGCCGGTCGAGCGGCCGAGCGGCCAGGGCGAGCGGGAGGCCCGGCGCGGACGGCGGAGCCGGCGCGGCCAGGCGTAAGTGCGGCGTCACGCCAGGGTGAACCTGAGCGTGCCGAGCTTCTCGATCGTGCTCTCGATCGCATCGCCCGCCTTGAGCCACACCTGTTTCTCCTTCGGGTAGCCGAGGATGACGCCCTCGGGAGTTCCCGACCAGATGATGTCGCCGGGCTCGAGCGTCCACATCCGGGTGATGTAGGCGATGAGCTTCTGCGGATTGAAGATCATGAAGCTGGTGTTGGAGGACTGGCGCCGCTCGCCGTTCACGTAGGTCTCGAGCTTGAGATTGTTGGGGTCGCCCACCCGGTCCGCCGACACGAAGTAGGGCCCGATGGGGCCGAAGTTATCGAGCGTCTTGCCGATCATCCACTGGACGCTCGGAGTCTCGAGCTGCAGATCGCGCGCGGAGAAATCGTGCGCGGTGCAATAGCCCGCCACGTAGTTAAGCGCCTCGGCCTCCGACACGTTGCGGGCACTCTTGCCCATGACGATCAGCAGCTCGGTCTCGTAGTCGAACTTGTAGGACACCTCGCGCGGCGGCAGCCTGATGGTGCAGTTGTGGGCGGCGAGCGCGTTGTTGTACTTGTTGAAGAGAATCGGAACGCTCGGCAGCTTGAGGTTGGTCTCCGCGGCGTGCGCCCGGTAGTTGAGCCCGATGCAGACGATCTTGCCGGGATTCACGAGCAGCCTGCCGAAGGTGATGGACGATTCCTTCACCAGCGCGGCGTCGGCCCGGCGCGAGGTCTGCGCGGCGGCGATGAGCTCGTTGAGCCCGCGTGCATTGCCTTCCCTGAGGAGCTCCTCGAGCGTCAGCGGCGCCGTCATCCCGAGGAGCTGCGAGGCCTGGCGCACATCGAGCACGGTGTCGTCGGCGAGCTTGGCGCCAAGGGTCTCGGATCCGTCGGAGTTGCGCATCGCGAGCAGCGTGACGCCGGTCGGCATCTCGTGGGGGCCGGTGTACTTCTTTGTCATGGCGGTCTTCCCGGAGGCAGCGGATGCCGCGGCTGCGCCGGCCATGCCGACCGTGAGCGCGCCCGCCTTGAGAAAGCTGCGTCTGGAAGTCATATGTACCTCAAGCGTACGGCGCGGGCTATTCCCACTCGATGGTCGCGGGCGGCTTGCCTGAGATGTCGTACACGACGCGCGAGATCCCCGCTACCTCGTTGACGATGCGCCGCGAGACATGGTCGAGGAACTCGTACGGCAGCCGTGTCCAGTGGGCCGTCATGAAGTCGACCGTTTCC
This sequence comes from Gammaproteobacteria bacterium, assembly GCA_030038875.1. GTDB lineage: Bacteria > Pseudomonadota > Gammaproteobacteria > Steroidobacterales > Steroidobacteraceae > 13-2-20CM-66-19. The sequence goes on from JASHQW010000397.1 coordinate 3,584, forward strand.
ACCGCGCGCAGCGCGATCACGTAGTCGTAGCGGCGCCCATCGCCCATCACGCCGACCGAGCGCACCGGCAGGAACACGGCGAAGGCCTGGGAGATGCGGTCGTAGAGCTCGTGGCGGCGCAGCTCCTCGATGTAGATGGCATCCGCGCGCCGCAGCAGCTCGGCGTACTCCTTGCGCACCTCCCCGAGGATGCGCACCCCGAGGCCGGGGCCGGGGAAGGGGTGGCGGTACACCATCTCGCGCGGCAACCCGAGCTCGACCCCAATGTTGCGCACCTCGTCCTTGAACAGCTCGCGCAGCGGCTCGAGGAGCTTGAGCTTCATCCGCTCGGGCAGCCCGCCGACGTTGTGATGCGATTTGATGACGTGCGCCTTGCCGGTGCGAGCGCCCGCGGACTCGATGACATCGGGATAGATCGTTCCCTGAGCGAGGAACTCGACACCCGTGAGCTTGTGCGCCTCCGCGTCGAACACCTCGATGAAGGTGCGGCCGATGATCTTGCGTTTCTCCTCCGGGTCGGCGACACCCGCGAGGGCGGCGAGGAAGCGCTCGCCCGCATCGACGCGTATCACGCGCACCCCCAGATGCTCGGCGAAGGTGCTCATCACCTGCTCGCTCTCGCCGAGGCGCAGCAGGCCGTGGTCGACGAACACGCACACCAGCTGATCGCCGATGGCACGCTGCACGAGCGCCGCGACCACCGAGGAGTCGACGCCGCCGGAGAGGCCGAGCAGCACCTTGCCCGCGCCGACGGTGGCGCGCACGTGCGCGATCGCATCGTCGATGATGTTGCCGACGCTCCACAGCGCATCGGAGCCCGCGAT
>JASHQW010000398.1 GCA_030038875.1 Gammaproteobacteria bacterium
CTGCGCATAAGCCCTGCGCAAACCCCTGCGGAGGAGTCCATGCGCATGCTCCCTAGCGCATAGTCTCCTGCGCGCCGCGCCGCTGCGCCCTGCGGGGCGAAGCCGATCCGTTAGACTGAGCACATGTCACGCCGCCGCCTGGTCAATATCGCGGGCTTCCTCGTGTGCCTGGGCCTCATGGCCTACGCGCTCTATGCGCAGTACGGCCTGGGGCTCGAGCCCTGCCCGCTGTGCATCTTTCAGCGCATCGGGATCATGTTGATCGGAGTGACGTTCCTCGCCGCGGCGCTGCATCACCCGCGCGGCGCGGGCCGTTATGCATACGGCGCGCTGCTCGCGCTGTTCATGCTCTTTACCGCGGGAATTGCCGCGCGGCAGCTCTACATTCAGAGCCTGCCGCCAGGCACCCTGCCTTCCTGCGGTGCACCGCTCTCCATGATGCTGCGCTTCATGCCCGTGACCGAGGTAGTCCGCAAGGTGCTCACCGGAAGCGGCGAGTGCGGTGAGGTCAACTGGACCTTCCTCGGACTCGCCATGCCCGCCTGGGTGCTGATTGCGGCACTCGCGCTCGGCGGTGCGGGGACACTCGTCAACTTCAGGTCAGAAGCTTCCGCAGCACGTTGAGGTACATGCGCTCGAGGGCGTCGATGTCCGCGACCCGCACGTGCTCGTTGACCTTGTGGATGGAGGAGTTCACCACGCCGAGCTCCACCACCTGTGCCCCGAGCGGGGCGATGAAACGCCCGTCGGAAGTGCCCCCTCCCGTCGAGAGGCGCGGCCGCGCTCCCGTCACCTGCTCCACGGCGTCGCCGACTGCGTCCGACAGCACCCCGGGCGGGGTATAGAAGGGCTCGCCCGAGACGTACCATTCGAGCGTATAGCGCACGCCGTGCCCGCGCAGGATCGCCTCCACGGTGCTCTTCAGCTTCTCGAGCGTCTGCACCGGGGAGTAGCGCAGGTTGAAGCGCGCCTTGAGCTCACCCGGAATCACGTTCGGCGCACCGGTGCCGGCGTTCAGGTTCGAGACCTGGAAGGTGGTCGGCTGGAAGTGCTCCGTGCCCTCGTCCCACACGCGCTGGGTCAGCTCGGCGAGCGCAGGCGCCAGGGTGTGGACCGGATTCTCGGCCAGTTGGGGGTAAGCCACGTGTCCCTGGACCCCGTGCACCGTGAGCCGCCCGCTGAGTGAGCCGCGCCGCCCGACCTTGATGGTGTCGCCGATGACGGCCTCGCTCGAAGGCTCGCCCACCACGCACCAGTCGATGCGCTCGCCGCGCCCGGCGAGCGTCTCCGCGACACGCCTGGTGCCGTCGACCGAGGGGCCTTCCTCGTCGCTCGTGATGAGAAAGGCGATCGAGCCCCGGTGGCGGGGATGGCTGCGGACGAACTCCTCGGTGGCGGTCACCATGGCCGCGAGCCCCGTCTTCATGTCCGCGGCGCCGCGTCCGTAGAGGAGGCCCTCGCGGATCGTCGGTACGAACGGGTCGCTGCGCCACTCCTCGAGTGGCCCCGTCGGGACTACGTCGGTGTGCCCGGCGAAGCAGAAGACCGGTTGCGGTGCGCCGTGGCGCGCCCAGAGATTCTCCACGTTGCCGAAGCGCAGCGCCTCGACCTGAAAGCCAAGGGCCGCGAGGCGCTCGCCGATCAGCTGCTGGCAGCCCTCATCCGCGGGTGTGACGGAGCGGCGTGTGATGAGGCTTTCGGCGAGCTCGAGGGCTTGGGACATCAGCAGCAGTGGCTTTGAGCGGTTCGCGTTTATACGGTGAGGCGGCCGGCCGGGCAAGCCGTAGCCTCTGTCACGACCGTGAAAACTCCTCCGGCAAGACTAAGGTACCGGCCGGCTGGAGGCGCCTGCAGGTCCTGTCATCGAAGCGTCACATTATTGTCATCTAATGCGCGCGACCGGTGGGCCAAAGCGTGCGCGTTTCCCCGATTTGCAGGAGTTGAACCATGAATTTACGAAGATTCCAGCGGGCACTATGGGCGACGCTCGGCGCGTTGGCTGGCGCGGGCGCGGTGCAGGCGGCTGATATCTCCGGCGCCGGCGCGACCTTCCCCTATCCCATCTATTCGAAGTGGGCCGATGCCTATAAGCAGCAGACCGGAATCGGCCTCAACTACCAGTCGATCGGCTCCGGCGGCGGCATCAAGCAGATCAAGGCGAAGACCGTCACCTTCGGGGCGAGCGACATGCCGTTGAAGCCCGAGGACCTCAAGGAGGCGGGCCTGGTCCAGTTCCCGATGATCATCGGCGGCGTTGTGCCGGTGGTGAACCTGAAGGGCGTGCAGCCCGGGCAAATGGTGCTGAACGGCGCGACCGTCGCCTCTATATATATGGGCGAGATCACCAAGTGGAACGACGTCCGCATCCAGAGACTCAATCCGAAGCTCGCGCTCCCCGCGACCACGATCGCGCCGATCTACCGCTCGGATGGCTCGGGGACCAACTTCCTCTTCTCGCACTACCTGTCGCAGGTGAGCCCCAAGTTCAAGGAGACGATCGGCGAGAACACCTCGGTGCAATGGCCGGTTGGCATCGGCGCCAAGGGCAACGAAGGCGTCGCCAATATGACCGCGCAGACTGACGGCGCGATCGGCTACGTCGAGTACGCTTATGCCAAGCAGATCAAGATGACGTACTGCGATCTCGTCAACTCCGCCGGCAAGACGGTCGCGCCGAGCGGCGAGTCCTTTCAGGCAGCCGCGTCGAATGCCGACTGGAGTCACGCACAGAATTACTATCTGATACTCACCGATCAGCCGGGCGCGGCCAGCTGGCCGATCACGGGTGCGAGCTTCATCCTGGTTTACGGCACGCCGCCCGACGTGGCTGCAACGGGCGAGGCGCTCAAGTTCTTCGACTGGGCGTACCGCAACGGCGCCAAGATGGCGGCCGACCTCGACTACGTGCCGCTGCCGGACAGCCTCATCAGGCTCATTCGTGCCACCTGGAAGGCCGACATCAGGGGCGTGCCGGCCATGGCCAGCGCATCCGACACCAAGCGGATGTAGCCCGATCCGCGCCGAATGAATACCGCGGCTGCCATCGATCCGCGACACGCGGCGGGGCAGCGGCTGCGTGAGCGCCTGTTCCGCGCCGCCACGTTCGTGGCGGCGCTGCTCGTGCTGATGCTTCTCGGGGGCGTCGCCCTATCGCTGCTGCACGGGGCGTGGCCGGCGCTCGCTCACTTCAAGCTGCGCTTCCTGACCAGCGAGGTCTGGAATCCGGTTACGGACCAGTTCGGTGCGCTGGCGGCAGTGTACGGCACGGTAGTCACCTCGCTCATCGCGCTCGCGATCGCCATCCCCGTCAGCTTCGGAATCGCCATCTTTCTTACTGAGCTCGCGCCCGTGTGGCTCAAGCGCCCGGTGGGTATCGCCATCGAGCTGCTGGCAGCCGTGCCGAGCATCATCTACGGCATCTGGGGCCTGTTCGTGCTGGCACCCATCCTGCAGCGGCACGTGCAGCCGTGGCTCATCGACACGATCGGGCCGCTGCCCATCGTCGGCAAGCTTTTCCAGGGACCGCCCTTCGGCATCGGTATCCTGACCGCCGGTATCGTGCTCGCGGTCATGGTGGTGCCGTTCATCTCCGCGGTCACGCGCGATGTGTTCGAGACCGTGCCCGATGTGCTCAAGGAATCCGGCTACGGGCTCGGCGCCACCACCTGGGAGGTGATCTGGCAGGTGGTCGTGCCCTACGCGCGCACCGGCATGATCGGCGGCATCATGCTCGGCCTCGGGCGTGCGCTCGGTGAGACCATGGCCGTGACCATCGTCATCGGTAACGCGCACCGCATCGGCTCCTCGCTTCTCGCTCCCGGCACCACCATCTCGGCGGCCATCGCCAACGAGTTCACCGAGGCGGTCGGCGACCTTTACACCTCCTCACTGGTCGCGCTCGGCGCGCTGCTCTTCCTCATCACCTTCTCGGTGATCGCGGCCGCGCGCTTCATGCTGCTGCGTCTCGAGCGCCGCGCGCTCTCCTCGGTATGAGCCGGCGCTTCCTGCGCAAGGTCATCAATCTCGTGGCGCTCGGCCTGTCGGGCCTCGCCACCGCGATCGGGCTGTTCTTCCTCGGCGCGATTCTCTGGACGCTCCTCAGCCGCGGGCTCGCGGGCATGTCGGGGACGCTGTTCGCCGCCATGACTCCGCCGCCCGGCAGCAGCGGGGGACTCCTCAACGCGATCTACGGCAGCGTCGTCATGACCGTGATCGGCATCCTCCTCGGCGGCCCCGTCGGCATGCTCGCCGGCACTTACCTCGCCGAGTACGGCCGTGATGCGCCCGTCTCCGCGGTCATCCGCTTCGTGAACGACGTGCTGCTGTCGGCGCCTTCGATCATCGTCGGGCTGTTCGTGTACGAGCTGCTGGTGATCAGCATGGGACACTTCTCCGCGATCGCGGGCGCGGTGGCGCTCGCCATCATCGCCATTCCGGTGACGGTCCGTACCACCGAGGACATGCTGAATCTCGTGCCGCAGGGGATGAAGGACGCCTCGACCGCGATGGGCGCCTATCCCTGGCGCACGATCACCAGTGTCATCTACCCCGCGGCGCGCAGCGGCATCGTGACCGGACTGCTGCTCGCCATCGCGCGCATCAGCGGCGAGACCGCGCCGCTGCTGTTCACCGCGCTCAACAACCAGTTCTGGAGCACGAATGTCAACGCGCCGATGGCAAACCTGCCGGTCGTGATCTTCCAGTTTGCGCTCAGCCCCTATCCCAACTGGCAGCAGCTTGCCTGGTCGGGAGCGCTGCTCATCACGCTCTCGATCCTGATCCTCTCGATCACGGCGCGCTTCGTGGTCGCGCGGCTCGGTCCTGGAGGCCAACGCTGATGGGCGCCTCCGGAGCGGAGCTCGCCGTGCCGCCCGCCGCGGACAGCGGGGCGCACCCGGTCAAATACGAGGTGCGGCATCTCGACTTCTACTACGGCGAGGCGCAGGCGCTGAAGGACATCAATCTCACGCTCGAGGACCGGCGCATCACCGCCTTCATCGGACCCTCGGGCTGCGGCAAGTCGACGCTGCTGCGGGTGTTCAACCGCATGTAC
>JASHQW010000399.1 GCA_030038875.1 Gammaproteobacteria bacterium
GCATTTTCGGCATGAATGTGAAGAATCTCCCCTTCACCGACATCAGCAGCGGCTTCTTCTGGTCGATGGTGATCCTCGTCGGCTCCTCGCTCGCCATCCTCATCATCATGCAGCGCATGCGCATTCTTCTGCGCTAGAGCGGAGCCCGCATGCCCAGAATTGCCGTCGCCGAAAACCTGTCCCTTGACGCCAACGAGCTCGAATTCTCATTCCTGCGCGCGTCGGGCCCAGGCGGCCAGAACGTCAACAAGGTGGCTACTGCGGTGCAGCTGCGCTTCGACCTCGGCGGCAGCAGTGCGCTCGACCCCGAGGCGAAGACGCGCCTCGGCGCGCTCGCCGGCCGCCGCGTCACCGCCGACGGGTCGCTGCTCATCGTCGCCCGCAATCACCGCACCCAGGAGCAGAACCGCCGCGAGGCTTACGCGCGGCTCGCGGAGCTCATCCGCCGCGCGCTCGTGCCGCCGAAGCCGCGCCGGCCGACGGCGCCGACCCGCGGCGCACGCGAGCGCCGCCTCGAGAGCAAGACGCGGGTGAAGCGCGCCAAGCGGCTGCGCGCCAGACCGCGCTGGGACGAATGAGATGAGCAATCTTGAGGAGGTACTGATGTATTCGTCGGCAGTGATGGCCTTTCTCCACCACCTCGCCGCCTTCACGCTGGTCGCGGCGCTCGCGGTCGAGGTCGCGATGTTCAAGCCGCCGCTGTCCCCGGTGCAGGCGCGGCGCCTGCAGCGCACCGATCTCATCTTCGGGCTTTCGGCCGCCGCAGTGCTCATCGTCGGCGCCCTGCGCGTGGCCTACTTCGAGAAGACGACCGTCTACTATCTGCACGACGTCCTCTTCATCGCCAAGCTTGCGGCGTTCCTCACAGCCGCTCTGATCTCGATCTATCCGACCGTCACCTTCCTGTCGTGGAACGCGGCGCTCAAGGCCGGTGCGGCGCCCGAGGTGAGCGCCGAGCGCACTCGCGCGGTGCGGCTCTGCCTCATGCTCGAGCTCACCGCGATCGTGGTGATCCTGGCGTGCGCGGCGCTGATGGCGCGCGGCTTCGGCTATATGCGCTGAGATCAGTCACGTGTCCAGGTCGTCGTCGACGGCTGCGCCGCGATCCTTTGCGGGCTCGGGGCAACGCGCCGCCACGCCTGATACTCCGCGCTCTTCATCGCCTCGAGGCTTCCGTAACGGCTAATCGGTACGCTTGGCAAACAGCTGGAACGCGAACCATCTCTGCCGGGGAATCAGGTACTTACTGCGTGGCTCGTGCGGGCGGGGGTATCAGCCACGCGGCGAGCGCCGGCAGCAGGATGATCGCCGCCAGCATGTTCACCAGGAACATGAAGGTGAGCATGATGCCGATGTCCGCCTGGAATTTGAGCGGCGAGAACACCCAGGTGGCGACGCCGATGGCGAGGGTGATGCCGGTGAAGATGATGCTGGCGCCAGTGACCCGCAGCGTGCGCACGTAGGATTCGGTCACCGTGAGTCCCTGGCGCAGGAACTCCTGCATGCGGCTGAAGAAATAGATGCCGTAGTCGACGCCGATGCCGGCGCCGAGCGCCACCATCGGTAGCGTCGAGACCTTGAGGCCGATGCCGACGAGCGCCATCACCGCGTACACCAGCACCGACACGAGTGCGAGCGGCACCACCACCAGCACGGTGCCCACGACCGAGCGGAAGGTGAGCAGACACATGACGATCACGGCGCTGAAGACGCCCGCCAGGATGAGGAGCTGCTTGGCCTCGACGGTCTCGTTGGTCGCCGCCATGACGCCCACGTTGCCCGCAGCGAGGCGCACCACGGCGCCCGCGAGCGGATTGGCCGTGCGCCACTCCTTCACCGCCGCGACCGCGCGCGCGATGGTGTCGGCGCGGTGATCGGTGAGGAACATCATCACCGGAAGGACGTCGCAGTTCTCGTTGAGGAGCCCTGTGCTGGTCTCGATGTAGCGCGTCGACTGGGTGAGCTGGGTCTGCTCGCGGGGGATGCTGCGCCATTTGAGGCTCCCTTCGTGCCAGCCGGCGATCGCCACCTTGGCGATGAAGGGCAGCGTGATGACCTCCTGCACGCCCGGCACGTTGCGCATGTGCCAGCCGAAGCGATCGACCGCCGTCATGAGATCGTGCCGGACGCACACGGGTTCCTGCGACTCGACGATGGCGGTGAGCACGTCGACGCCGATGGAGAACTTGCTGGTGATCACGTCGTTGTCGCGGTTGTAGCGCGAGTCTGGGCGCAGCTCCGGGACTCCCGCCTGGGTGTCGCCGATCGGGGTCTCGCGTCCCTTCCACCAGCCCGCCACGGCGAGCAGCGCGGCGACCGCGATGATCGCGAGCGAAGGACCCCGCGCCGTGATCGCAGCCATGTGGCGCCAGACCGTCGCCAGCTCACTCTGGCGCCGCTCCACGCGGGCGCGGAAGCCGGGATCGAAGTGCACGTACGACACCACCACCGGCAGCAGCACCAGGTCGGTGAGGATGACGATCGCGACGCCGATGCTGGCGGTGATGGCCATCTCCCGGATCACCTGCACCGGGATCAGCAGGATGGTCACGAAGCCGACGAGGTCCGCGAGCAGCGCAACGACGGCCGGCATCAGCAGCTGCCGGAATACCCGGCGGGCCGCCTCGACGCTCCCGAGCCCGGCGAGAGCCGCGTCCGCGACCGCGCTGATCTTCTGCACGCCGTGGCTCACGCCGATCGCGAAGATGAGGAACGGCACCAGAAGGCCGATCGGGTCGATCCCATAGCGCAGCACCACCAGCGAGCCGAGCTGCCAGATGACGGCTATGCCTGAGCACAGCACGGGCACGAAGGCGATGCGCCAGGACTGGCAGTAGACCCGCACCGCGAGCAGCGTCAGCACGAGCGCGATGCCGGCGAATATCACGACCGAGCCCGCACCTGCGGCGATGTCGCCCATCACCTTGGCGAAGCCGATCATGCGCACGTCGATCCCATGGCGCGGGAACGCCGCCGTCTCGATCCCGCCGCTCGCGCGCGTCTGCACCTGCGGGGCCGCGGACGCCTGCCCCGCCGCAGGGTGCTCGATCTGCTGCCGGACGTTCACCTCCAGTGCATTTGACACGGCGATCGGATCGACCGGCCGCCCCTGCGCGTCCTGATCGAGCACGATGGCGCTCACCAGCGCTCCGGAGAAATCGTTGGCGACCAGCCGTCCGATGATGCCGGCCTTCCTGATGTTGTCGCGCACGCGCGCAAAGTTCTCGGGCGTGGGCGTGAAATCCGCCGGCATCACGTCCCCCGCCTCGATGCCGCCCTCGACCACCTCGATGTAGCGCACGTTGGGCGTGAAAATCGACTGCACGCGCGTGCGGTCGATGCCGTCCGTGACGATGACCTCGTCGGTGGCCTTGCGCATCGCGGCGAAGAACTCGGGCGTGAACATGTTGCCGTCGCGCGCGATGAGGGCTACCAGCACGCGGTTGGCGCCCTGGAACTCGGCCACCTTCGGGTCGAGATAGGTGCGCATGTACTCGTGGTGCACCGGCAGGGTCTTGAGGAACGAGGTGTCGATGCGCAGGCCACGCAGCGCCACCGTGCCCAGAACAATGGTGCCGAGCGCGAACAGCGCGAGGATCAGGGTGCGGTGCCCGAAAATGAGGCGTTCGAGCCAGCCGCCAAAGCCCGGCAGCGGCGTTTCCCCGCTCGCCCTCACGGGGGCCATCAGCGCGCCCCCTCGGCGCCCGCGGTGGCGGCGCCGAGCGCGACCTGGCGGACGCCGCCCTCACCCGCGACGACCAGTGTGTCCTTACCAACCGCGAGCGCAGCCGACAGGCCGCTGCGATCGCTCTGCTGCTCGAGAGTGAAGGAACGGCCGCCGTCGCGGCTCACCAGTACCACGCCCGACAGCCCCACCACGGCGAGCGCTCCGCCGGGCAGAGCCGCCGCGCCATCGAGCAGCGCCACGGTGCCGGTCTCGAGGCGATGCCAGCTCGCCCCGGCATCGTCGGAGCGGTAGAGGTTGCCGCACAGGCCGCTCACCAGCAGCGCATCGCCCGCGAGCGGCAGCACATCGAAGAACGAGCCGGCATAAGGCGAGGTGAGCTCCTGCCAGTCATCGCCGCCGTCATCGCTGCGGTAGAGGTGTCCGGCTTCGCCGGCGATATAGAGGCGCACCGCGGAAGCACCCACGATGCGATTGAGGTGAAAACCCCCACCGACTTCCTCCACTGCGGAGGCGGCCGCGGACTCCTTAGCACCGGCCGCCGCCGCAGCAGGCGCAAAGGAGCGCTCCCGCCAGCTCCCACCGCCGTCGGCGCTCGTCAGATAGGCGCTGTAGGCGCCGACCGCGATCGCCTTCCCGCCCGGCCCGCACCACACGTCGAGCAGCGGCCGTTGCGCCTCCGGCGCATAGTGGATGAGCCTCCAGTTCTCTCCGGCGTCGTCGGTCGCAAGAATGACCTCGTCGTGCCCGACCGCCACACCGCGCCGGGCATCGAAGAAGCACAGGCCGGTGAGCAGCGCCTGGACGGGAACGCTCGCCGCCTGCGTCCAGCTCGCGCCGCGATCGTCCGAGAGCACGATGACGCCGCGGTCGCCGACTGCGACCAGCCGCTCGCCGGCGGCGGCGAGGGCGATCAGGAGCGCGTGGGCAGCCAGTCGCGCGTGTTCGGCGGGTCGGGGCTGCGGCACCGGCGGCTGCGGCGCCGGCGCCTGCGCTCGAGCCGCCCAGGCAACCACCGTGAGCGCGACCGCGAGCGCAACAGAAGATCCTCGGGGCACGCCCGAATTCACGTCGGTCTACCGAATGCCGCGGCGCTCCAGCACGCCTGGCTGATAGTCGGCGGGCGTGCGCTTGATGCTGAAGTCGTAGGTGTGAGGCTCCTCGCTCTGCAGGTTGAGCGCGAGATAACGCCCGTTCGAGAGGTCCATGGTCAGCTCCAGGGACGTCCAGAGCGACGGCAGGTTGTAATAGTTCATCGCGTGCCCTTCCTGCACGCGATAGAGCTGACCGCGCACGTCGTAGCAGTCGACCCCGAGGATCTGCCAGGAATCCTCGTCGACGTACAGCGTCCGCCGGCTGTAGATATGGCTCATACCGGGCTTGAGTGTCGCATCCACGACCCACACGCGGTGCAGCTCATAGCGCGCGAGATCCTGGTTGATGTGATTCTTGTGCAGGATGTCGCTGTACTTGACCTTCGGATCCTGCAGGCGGTAGGCGTCATAAGGGACGTACATCTCCTTCTTGCCGAGGAGCTTCCAGTTGTAGCGCTGCGGACTGCCGTTGTACATGTCGAACTGATCGTCCGTGCGCAGGTTGTCCGCGGCCGTGCCCGGGTTGTCGAAGGCGACCTGCGGGGCGCGCAGCACGCGGCGCATGCCGGCATTGTAGATCCAGGCGCGGCGGCTCTCCTTCGCCTGATCGAGCGTCTCCTGCACCAGCAGCACGTCGCCGGCGAGTCGCGGTGGTGCAATGACCTCCTGGGTAAAGTACACGAGAATGTTGTGGAGGTTGGCCTCGGTCATGCCCGGCTCGTAATACGGGAAGAAGAACTCCTCCTTGAACTTCACCAGCGTGTAGCCGCCGCCGGCGGTCATCGGAGCCTGTCCGACCGTCAGCGCCGCGGCCACGCCGCGGTAGCGCGTCAGGTGATTCCAGTACACCTCGAGTCCCGACTGCGGAATCGGGAACGGCGGGCCACCGATCGCACCGGTGAAGCCGTTGCCATCGGGCACGAGCTTGGCCGTGGTCGCATTACGTTTCATCGCCTCGTAGACGCTCTCGGGCGCAGCGGCGCCGCGATGCGTCGGATAGACGATCATCTTGTAGTCGGGGTAGGTCTTGAACAGCGCCTTGTGCCCCTCGGTGAGCTTCGCGGCGTACTGGCTGAGGTTCGCGCTCGTGATCGTGAACAGCGGCTTGTCGCTCGCGTAGGGGTCGGGATAGTGATCGGGGGAGTGATAGTTGGGAAAGCCGGCGTCGGCTGGCGATCTGAGCCCGCCCGTCCACGCGGGGATCGAGCCGTCGGCGTTGCCGGCCTTCTCGCCCCCGAGCGGCGTGAGGTCCTGCCCGAGCCGCGCAGCTTCCTCCGGGCTCACTGCCCCCCACGCGGCCTGCGCAAACAGGATCGCCGCCGCCAAACGCACCACCATTTTCATTGCAGCCCCCTCCATCGCTCACACATGCCCGTCAGGACTGCGCGGCTCTCAGAATGAAACTTTGACGCTGGCGGCGACGAAATCGCGATCGCTCAGCAGGTTGTATTCACCGGCGCCACCGTAGTGGGTATACGAGACGTCCAGCTCCCAGGTGTGACGCACGCTCGCCGTGACGCCGACAGTGCTCGCATAGCGGCCGGCAAGGAAAGCGCCACCGGGACCGGGCGACACCCCGTTCACGTCCTGGCTCCAGGTGAGATGTGGGGTCAGACTCCAGGCCCCGATCACGTTGTCGTACTCGAGATGGCCGGCGACGACGTAGCCCCAGGCGAAGTCGGTGGCGAACTCGGAGCCCGGAATGAGGCACTGGCCCGGTGGGTTTGGCGCCGTGCCCGGCACGCACTGGCCGTTCACCGCCGGGAACTCCGGGTAACCGCCGAGGTTCGGGTTGCCGCTCAGCGTGCCCGGACCGCCGAAGCGCAGGCCGAAGCCCTCCGGGCCGCCGGTGTACTTGTCCGGGAGCGACACGTAGTCGGCCCCGGCCTCGACGGTCAACACGGCCTGGGAGGCCTTGAGCACGTTGGCCCAGATCTGGCTGGCGCTGATATCGAAGTGCCAGGTGTCCTTCAGCTCATAGCCCTGCACGGTCTGCCCGAGTCCATACAGACCAAACTGGTTGCAGCCCGTGATCGGGGTTGCGGATGTCGGTACGCAGTGCCCGGGCCCGGTGGTGGGCTCGCCGAGGAGCTTGGCGATGCCCGTCTCGAAGGGAGTGAGCGAGGCGTAGATGAGCTCGGGGAGGTCGAGCTGCAGCGGCACGTTGTGGCGGTAGGCGACCTCGCCCTGGAGCGAGGTGCCGGTCGCCCGAATCTCGCCGTTGAAGGACAGCCCGAGCATCTTGATGTCCTGCGGGAACTGCTCGACGTAGCCTTCCGTCTTCGCGAATTCGTTCGCCGCCAGGTTGCTCGCCTGATTGTTGACATTACCGCCCGCGAGCAGCGTGTTGGCGCCGATGGTGGCGTACTCGGTCGCCGTCGCGGCGCTTAAGTTTCCGCCCTGCGCCGCGGCGGCCGCCTGGCCGGCCGCCGCGCCGGTGGCGATGGCCGCCGGCAGCGGTAGTCCCGCCGCGATCGCCTGCGCGGCGGCGCCGACGGCGTTGACGGCGCCAAAGGCATTGCCGAAGCCCGCCTGAGTGCCGGACTGTATCGAGATCAACGGCAGGCGGCTGGTGTAGTTGAGGAAATAGAAGCCGAGCTGGGTACCCTGGCCGAAGTTCGGCAGGAAGAGCTTGAAGTTGACCCCGTACTGGCCGGACTCGGAGGGCCGGTCGTCGGGCAGGCGCGGGATGGCCTGGAAATTGGTGATCAGCGAGCCGCCGAGAGAAGTGAAATTGACCCCCTGGTCGGAGATCCCGCCGAAGCCGAGCACGATGCGATTACCGCCGGCACCGGCGATGTCGTTGGTGCTGAAGTAGGCGCCGTCCGGCTCGATGATGTCTTCGTGCCAGTCGACGAGGTAGATGAGCTGGGTGCTCAGATTCCTGGTGAGCTGCAGGTTGAACACTGCCGACTCATCGGGCAGGAGCGCCTGCTTGAGCTCCGCGCCCGGCACCTGCAGCGCCGTCACGTCAAAGTAGTCGACCTGGTTGAGACCTCCGGGGATGTAGAGGCTCTCGCCCCAGTCGACCACCTGCCGCCCGAGCCGCAGTTCCGCAGGGCTCGTGCCGAGATTGAAGCGCGCGTAGCCGAAGGCATCCAGCAGGCGCGTATAGCTGCCAACGATGTCCTTGGCGTCGTGCGAGAGCGGCGTGCGCTCGGTGTTGTCGCCCATTACGTAGAAGTCGTAGAGACCCGAGCCACGCACGAACACGCCGGCCGTGTCCTTGTATTTCAGGGAGAATTCCGTGACGCCGGTCAGGGCTTCGGTAAAGGTGCCCTTGCCGTAGTTGAGATCGCCGTCGTCGAGGTTGGGACCGTAGCCGCAGCCGCCGTCGGCAATAGCGATCAGGGCGCAGTAGCGCCCTTCCGTGCGCCACCCCTGGCCGTAGCCGATGGTCGAGTCCCAGGAGCCGGTCCAATCGCCGGACCCAAAGCTGAAGGCGCGCGCGTCGGGGGCTACCCCCAACGCCAGACAGACCGCCGCCGGGGCAATCAGCAGCCCCCCCCGCCGCCCCATGTGCACTTTCCTCATGTCTCCCCCTGCTCCCTTGCGGACCCTAAGGCCCGGGTCCCCGCAACCGGAACCGCCATCCGCGGCTGCGCCGGAAGTTACGTGATGGGTTGATTCGTACCCGCTGTTCGCGCCTGCACGCCGGGTTCTTGTTTGTTCCGCAACACAAAGCCCGCGCTCCGGAGTCTACGACTCGGCCACACGGGGCGGCAAGCAGCAGCCAAATCAGCGCCCTATGATGTGCTGCCGCGGCGAGTCAGCGGCGACAGACGGCAGTGGCGCAAATGGACACCTTCCAGGCTAAGACTGTCTTGATTACGGGGGCCTCCACCGGGATCGGGCGGGCGCTGGCGCTCGAGCTCGCGCGTGAGGGAGCGCAGCTCGCGCTCAACGCGCGTGACGCCCACCGGCTCGGCGAGGCCGCGAGCGAATGCGCGGCCCGGGGAGCCGCCGTGCTCGCCGTTCCCGGCGATGTCACCCGGGACGCGGATTGCCGGGAGATCGTGGCGCGCACTCTGGAACGCTTCCAGAAACTCGACGCTCTGGTGAACAATGCCGGCATGACGATGTGGGCGCGGTTCGACGCGCTCGCGGATCTCGCGCCCCTCGAGCGGCTGCTCGCCGTCAACTACCTCGGCGCCGCGCACATGACCGCGGCGGCGCTCCCCTACCTAAAGAATTCACGCGGGCTGATCGTCGCGGTCGCGAGCGTCGCCGGGCTCACCGGCGTGCCCGAGCGCACCGGCTACGCCGCGAGCAAGCACGCCATGGTCGGCTTCTTCGAGTCGCTGCGCATCGAGCTCAGGGACAGCGGCGTCGACGTCACGATCGTGGCTCCCGACTTCGTCAAGAGCGAGCTGCACAAGGGGGCGCTCGGTGCCGACGGCCGTCCGCTGGGCGTGACCCCCATGGACGAGCCGCACATCATGACGAGCGAGCAGTGTGCGCGGCTCATCGCGCGCGCCATGCGCCGGCGGCAGCGGCTGCTCATCACTTCCCGGCGCGGGCGTCTCGGGCGCTGGGCGCGCCTGGTGGCGCCGGCGCTGGTCGACCGGATCGCCGCGCGTGCTATCCGCCTGCGGCGCTGAAGGCGCGACGCGCCCTCATTCGAAGGCGATGGCGGGCAGATCGAGCGCGATGAGAAAGTATTCGAACAGGTGCTGGATCACACGGATCTGGTTGTAGAGCCGATGATCGCCGTCGAGCAGGTGCAGCGCTGCGCGGTAGCCGTGCGCGAAGCGCACGCTGTGCTCGTACGGCACCACTTCGTCGCGCCAGCCGTGCACCACGGCGGCCGGACAGTCGAGCGAGCCGGCGCGCAGCTCCGGCAGTCCCTCGAGATAGAGCGCCGGCGCCAGGAGAAACACCCCGCGGGCGTGCAGCAGCGAGGCGGAGGCGACCGCCACGTAGCCGCCCATGCTCGAGCCGACCAACACCAGGTCGCCGGCCAGCTCCTTGCAGAAGTCGACGAGCTTTGCGACGCGCGCGCGCGGCAGGTCGATCCCGCGGTAGTCGACCGAGTGTGCCTCGTAGCCCTCGCTGCGGGCGACCTCGGCGAGCGCGGTGATCTTGCGGCCCCACGGGCCGGCCTCCTGACCGTGGGAGAACACGACGTGACGGGTCACGGACGCCTCCACGGAGCCGCGGCGGGGACTGGGTGCCGGCTCGCCATGGGCGAATAATGCAGGCAATGGAAACGTTAAGCCAATCGGGCAGGTCGCCCGGCAGCGCAACGGGCTGGCAGTTCTGGATCGACCGCGGCGGCACTTTCACCGACATCGTGGGGCTCGCGCCGGATGGCGCGCTGCACGTGCGCAAGGTGCTGTCGGTACCCGCCGGCGGCGCCGCGCACGGCGACCCCGGTCTCCGCGCGGCGCGCGAGATCCAGGCTGCGGTCGCGCCCCGCTCGCCGGTGAGCGAGGTGAAGGTCGGCACGACGGTCGCGACCAATGCGCTGCTCACGCGTACCGGCGAGCCGGTGGTCCTGGTGACGACCGCGGGCTTTGCGGATGCGCTGCGCGTCGGCTACCAGAACCGCCCCGATATTTTTGCGCGCAACATCGTGCTGCCGAAGCTGCTGCATGCGGCGGTGATCGAGGCCGAGGAGCGCATCGACGCCGACGGCAAGGTACTGGTGCCGCTCGATGAGGGGCGGCTGCGCGCCGATCTCGCCCGCGCGCGCCGCGCCGGGCGCCGCGCGCTCGCGATCGTGTTCGTGCACGGCTGGCGCCATCCGCAGCACGAGCAGCGCGCGGCCGCCGCCGCCCGCGAGCTCGGGTTCGACGAGGTCTCGGTGTCGCACGAGCTCACGCCGCTGGTGCGCTACGTGACGCGCGGCGACACGACGGTGCTCAACGCCTATCTGGCGCTGCCGCTGCGCGCCTACCTCGGAGGACTTAAGCAGCAGCTGCGCTCACTCGACACCCGGGCGCGCCTGACGCTGATGCAGAGCAATGGCGGACTGGCGGACGCGGCCGCCTTCCACGCCATGTCGAGCGTCCTGTCGGGGCCCGCGGGCGGACTTATCGGGATGCGCTGGGTCGGCGAGCGGGCCGGCTTCGCGCGGCTCATCGGCTTCGACATGGGCGGAACGTCGACCGACGTCTCGCTGATCGACGGCGAGCTGCCGCAGCGCTTCGAGCACACGATCGCAGGCGTGCGCCTCACGCAGCCGATGCTCGACGTGCACACGATCGCCGCGGGCGGCGGCTCGATTCTCACCTTCAGGGACGGGCGCTTCGCGGTGGGACCGGCCTCGGCGGGCGCGGAGCCGGGGCCGGCCTGCTACCGGCGCGGCGGGCCGCTCACCCTCACCGACGTCCAGGTGCTGCTCGGCCATCTGCGCCCCGACACCTTGCCGGCGGTGTTCGGGCAGGACGGGCGCGCGCGCATCGACCCGGAGGTGGTGGCCGCGACGTTTGCCGAGCTTGCCACCCGCGTCAGCGCCCAGGCCGCGCATGGCTGCTCCGCGGAGGTGGTCGCGGAGTCCTTCCTTGAAGTCGGCGTCGAGTCGATGGCGAACGCCATCCGCCAGGTGTCGGCGCGGCAGGGGCTCGACGCGGGAGACTTCACGCTGTTCTGTTTCGGCGGCGCAGCCGGCCAGCACGCGTGCCGCGTG
>JASHQW010000400.1 GCA_030038875.1 Gammaproteobacteria bacterium
ACGAGCCTTTTCATGGTGCTCTCCCGATTTCGAACCCGGCTTCCTGATCGCGATGCAACGGGCGGCCATGGCAGGAGCCCGCTGTTCGGGGTTAGATCGGCAGGTGGGTCCACGCCCATGAGAGCGGGTCGGCGCCGCGCTTGAGAAATGAGAAGCAGGCACGGTTTGCCGGTACGGCCCTGCCGCGGACCTTGCGCGGCCGGCTCAGGAGTCGCTGCGGCGTGTACGGGCAGGTCGCGCCCGAAGGCTGACGGCCTTCCTCAGGCCGGGCGTGCGCCCTCGAGATCGGCGGTGGCCGGAATCCACCAGTCCGGGCCGCGTGCCGTCGTGACGTACTCCGGCCAGCGGTAGTCGATGGGGGGCGTGAAGTCTCGTGGCAGAAGTGGCGCGATGAAGCGCGCGCCGCTCGTGCGCTCGATGAACTCCGTGCGCGCAGCGGTGAGCGCTTCCGGCCTTGACAGCAGCTCGAGCAGCGTCCCGGCGATCGTCTTGCCGGCGACTTCGATCGTCGGATCGATGCAGGGAGCGAGCCCGCCGAGCGCGTTCGACACCCACGCCGGGTAGCCGGCGTAGCCTTCCGGTACGGCGAGCATGGGGCGCGCGATGTAGAGACGCACCGTCGGGGCGTACCAGCTCATCTCGACGTAATCGTCGGACGTCCAGTGCGTCTGCCACGCCGGCATCTGCTCGCGCAGCCGTGCCTCGGCCACCTGCGGCTCGATCAACTGCTCGCACGCCGGGAGGAATGGCCGCGTCATCGGCTCGAGCCCTAAGTTGTGCTGGATCTCCCGCGCAAGCGCGATCGCCTTCTCTCCATAGCGTGGAGGACCTACGGCTTCGAGGTTCTTGTAGGTGAGCTCGGCGAGCACGTGATTCGCCACCCCGGGCCGCGTGCGCGACACCCAACGCTTGACTACGCGGCAGTGCGCCGCCGCCGCGGCGTGGTCCGCATTGCGGTCGAGGACCTCCAGGATCGCATTCGCCATGGGCACGTCCGGCGCGCGCCAGGCGTAGCTGATCTGGGCAAGGTGCGCGGCGAGGTTGTCGGCGGTCGCCTGGCCGGCGGTGAGTATCGCCTCATTGAGTGACCAACCGCCGGTGTGCGCGAGCATCGATTCCATCGTTGCCTTGGTGAGCGAGTACATCGTGAAAAGCGCGACGTTGGCGCCAGGCGCACGGGCCGCTGAGTGCGCCGCGGCAATGGGACTATCGCTGGCCGCCGCACCCCAGGTCTCGGGTGCATCACAGATAAAGGAGTAGATGCGGCTGCAGTAGGCGCCGCAGTGAGTGTCCCAGCGCGTGGTGTTGCAGAGCGGCAGCATGTAGAAGGGATGGAAGCTCACCATCGCGTCGATCCCGTCGTAGTAGCCACGCAGGCCATGGACGAGCTTCGACCCCTGCACCTTCTCGGCGGGCTCACCGAAGAAACGCAGGCTTCCCTTGAGATTGCGCTTCTGCATGGCGTGCTGCGCGGCGAGGATGCCGGCGAGCGCGCCGATGCCGAGCGCCGAGTGCGGGTCGGTGTGCCCGGGTGCGAACCCGGAGAGGCCCGCACGCGGCCCCGGCGTGGTTGCCGCGGCCTGGCAGTGTCCGGGCACGGCATCGTACTCAGCGTAGCCGGCGAGCGTGGGTCCTGGGCCATTCGACCACTGCGCAGCGAACGCGGTCGGCATGCCACCGCTTCCGGCCTCCACCGTAAATCCCGCCTGCCGCAGCCGATCGACGAACCATGCGGCTGAGCGATACTCGCGCCAGGCGGGCTCGGCCAGCTCCCAGATCGTGCGATGCCATTCGGAGAGCGTCTCCCGATGCGTCTCGATCCAGTCTCGCGCCACTTCTTTGGCGACGTTCATGGTGCCCCCGTACCGGCAGCCGGGCTGTCTTGCCCGGATTGTGAAGTGTTTTGCCGTGGCGCGCGCGCCGACAGGTGGCAAAGGCGCGGCCGGTGGCCGGGCCGGGCCGCTTGCGGCCCCCACCGACGAGCCTAAAATCAGCCTCCCCATGACCACCCGACGCACCGTGCTCAAAATGGCCGCCGTCGCTTCAGCGAGCGCAGTGCTCACGCGCGCCCGCGCCGCGGCGAGTCCCGGGACGCTCCTCATCCTCGGCGGCACGGGCTTCATCGGCCCGCACTTGACGCAGGAGGCGCAGCGCCGCGGCTGGAAGGTCACTCACTTCAACCGCGGCAAGCACGAGCCAGGCGGGGTCGCGGGCGTCGAGACGCTGATCGGCGATCGCAACGGCGAGCTCGATGCGCTTCGCGGCCGCAAGTGGGATGCGCTGATCGACGACACGGGCTACATCCCGAAGTACGTGAAGATGTCGGCGGAGCTGCTGGCGCCGAGCGTGCGTTACTGCCTGTACATCTCCAGCGTCTCGGCCTACGCGGGCTTCGCCACTGCGAACGACGAGCACTCCCCGCTCGGCAAGCTCGCCGACCCGCAGGCCGACAAGGTCACCAACGACACCTACGGGCCGATGAAGGCGTTGTGCGAGGAGTACTCCGCCGCAGCCTTCAAGGAGCGCATCAGCATCGTGAGGCCCGGCTACGTCGTCGGTCCGCTCGACCCCACCGACCGCTTCACCTACTGGCCGGTGCGCGCCTCGCGCGGCGGCGAGATGCTGGCGCCCGGTACGCCGGGCGACCCGATCCAGTTCATCGACGTGCGTGATCTCACGACCTTCATGATGACGCTCGTCGAGGCACGCACCCACGGCATCTTCAACGCGGTCTCTCCGCCGCGTGCATTCACCATGGGCGAGCTCATCGCGGCGAGCCAGCGCGCCTCGCCCCAAGCCGGCACCCAGGTGACCTGGGTGAACGAGGATTTCATCGCCGCGCACTCGAAACCCGAAGAGCTCAACCTGCCGATCTGGGCGCCTCCGACCGGTGACACCGCCGGCGTGGCGCTCACCTCGATGGAGAGCTCGCGCAGGGCGGGGCTGCGCTCGCGTCCCCTCGCGGAGACGGTGGGCGACACGCTCGCGTGGTTTCAGTCCCTGCCGCAAGAGCGCCGCTCGAAGCTGCGTTCCGGCCTCGATCCGGTCCGGGAAGCCGACACGCTCCGGGCCTGGCACACGGAGCAGAGCCGGCGCCCCGCCTGAGCCCGAAGGCCCGAGGCACATTTCAGCGGCCGGATCAGCCGCCGGGTTCACGTTCCCGGCCGCGGCACCTTCTGGGACGGGCCCTTAAGACCCTTAAGAAAGGAGGGCAGATGCCGCTATAAGTCCTGAGCCGCCGTCACATTTTCAGCACTTTATGGTAGTCGCCCTCCACAGCATCCCGCGCGCAGATAGCCATGGGCCCGAAACGCCTGCCGGCGATCCGGCGGTGCCGTTCAGCCTCGCGCTGCTCGAGGGGGCGCGGCAATGCCTGGTGCTGGCGCGCGGCTGTATCGACCGCGGCCAGAATCCGCGCCGGCATTTGCGCTGGGCGATGACGCGCCTCAAGAAGCTCCCGGCAGTGCTCGCGCCGCCGGGCGACACGGAGATTCTGGCCATCCTCGCCGATCTCATCGAGTACATGTGCCGCGAGCTGCGCTCGGTGCACGATGCCGCCGGCCGCGAGACGCTCGAGCGCATGTATGATCTGCTGCGCGAGATCCGGGTCGCCTGGCTGACCGAAGCCGTTTCGGCAGGGCCTGCGTAGGCGAGCCGCCATGTCGGTGCAGGAGATGCGCATGTTCGACGGCTCCGATACCGTCGTTCTCTATGACGAGCTCGCGTACCAGGACGTGCTGCCGTTCGCCTGGCGCCCGCTCCCGCAGGCGACCGACCGCGAGGTGGCCGCGGGCTACATGGAACGCAACGCCCGCTTGCTGCAGGCGCGTGAGGCCCTCGATCAGCTCGGCCCAGTAGCGGTGGACAAGCCGGATGAGAGCTCTCCGAACG
Source organism: Gammaproteobacteria bacterium (assembly GCA_030038875.1). Classification (GTDB taxonomy): domain Bacteria; phylum Pseudomonadota; class Gammaproteobacteria; order Steroidobacterales; family Steroidobacteraceae; genus 13-2-20CM-66-19. The sequence continues at coordinate 3,892 of JASHQW010000400.1, forward strand.
CCGCCGACCTGCTGCGCCTCGAGCTTAAGGTAAATCTGCTCCTCGATCTCGTGGGTCAGGTGCTCGCCACCAGCCGCCCGCGTCCCACGGCGGTGCCGGTGCGTTTCAACTCGCAGGGCGTAGTGTGGAAGAGCGGGGGACCCCTCCCCGAAGCCGGCGCCCAGGGCATCGCCGAGATCTACCTGCACGATGCCCTCGCCGAGCCCCTGCGCCTGCCCGGCCGCGTGAGCAGCGTGACCCCCGACGGCCACGTCAAGGTGCGCTTCGTGCCGGTCGGCGAGCCGGTCGCGGACCTGTTGGAAAAACTGTGCTTCCGGCGCCACCGCCGCCAGATCGCCGGTGCGCGCCATCCGCGCCGCGGCGCGTAACTAACACGCGCGTGGCGTGAAGCGGGTCACGGAGCCCGCTTGTCTCTTTTCGCAAACGTCAGATCGCTTCACAGATTGCCGCCCCCCGTTCCCGCAACATAACAGCCGCGCTCAGGTCAAGGTAGACCCCGTGAACCCACATCGGCCACGGGAGCACACAGGGACAGGTGGCAAGAAGAATGGTCGCGGCAGAAGTACTCGCGGGTTCATTCACCGGCACGCCCGGGCCCTCCCCCTCAGGCAACATAAGCTCCGCGCCGGATGTGCGTCCGTCGCGCATGCTGAGCGGCAACTCCCTCGCCATCCGCAGGGTCACCACGCTGATCCGCCAGGTAGCCGCGCACGACTCTACGGTGCTGCTCCTCGGCGAGTCCGGCACCGGCAAGGAAGTCGCCGCGCGCACCATCCACGAATTGAGTCCGCGTCGCCACCGCCCCTTCGTGGCGGTCAATTGCGGCGCGATCCCGGGCGACCTCCTCGAGTCCGAGCTCTTCGGCCACGAGAAGGGCTCCTTCACCGGGGCCATCACCACACGCAAGGGGCGCTTCGAGATCGCCGAGGGCGGAACGCTCTTCCTCGATGAGATCGGCGACATGAGCGTCGCCATGCAGGTGAAGCTCCTGCGCGTGCTGCAGGAGCGGGTATTCGAGCGCGTCGGCAATCACGTCGCCGTGTCCTGCAACGTGCGCATCATCGCCGCCACCCACCGCAATCTCGAGGAATCGATCGCCCGCGGAAGCTTCCGCGAGGATCTGTTCCACCGTCTGAACGTCTTCCCCATCGACATGCCCCCGCTGCGCGATCGCATCGAGGATCTGCCGATGCTGGTGCGCGAGTTCATCGCGCAGAATGCCGCCGAAGGCCGCGGCCGCGTGCAGCTCTCAGCGGCAGCGCTCGCGACGCTCTCGCGCCATTCCTGGACGGGCAACGTCCGTGAGCTCGCCAATCTCATCGAGCGTCTCTCGATCGTGTGCGCCGGCCGCCGCGTCGAGATCCGCGACCTGCCGGAGCGCTATCGGCCGGCCGAAAGGACCGAGAGCGCTGCGGCTGAAGTGGCCTCCGATGACATGGTCGCGCTCGCCGCCTTCACCGCGGAGTCCTCCGACGCCATCGTCATCGGCAGCGAAGCGCTGGCCGATCCGGCCGTGATGCAGGTGCTCGAGACCGGGCAGCTGCAAGCGGACGGCGAAGCCGAGGCCGATACCCCCTTGCCCGCCGCGGCGGCCACCGCTCCCGAGGTGCAGCTGCCGGCCGAGGGCCTCGACCTGCGCGCCTACCTCACCGCGATCGAGCGGGCGCTCATCGAGCAGGCGCTCGCCCAGGCCAATGGCACGGTCGCGCACGCCGCCCGGCTCCTCAACCTGCGCCGCACGACGCTGGTCGAGAAGCTGCGCAAGCTCGGTATCGGCACCGCGGAGTGCCTGACGGAAGATTGACGCTTCAGCGGCAAACGGCTGCCGCCGTTGTGACCCGCTGCACGTTTTACCCGCCCTTCCCCGGCACGGCTCTTGCACTTCTCCCCCTGCCCGCACTGCGTGAGTAGCGGGGAGGCAAGAGATGAGCGAGAACGGAATCGATCCCAAGCCCGTGGCCGACAAGGCCACGCTACCTGCCGCCGAGCCGGTCGCCTGCGCGGCCAACTCGCGCCGCCTGCTCGAGCTCGCGCAGCGCGTCGCCGCCACCGAGTGCACCGTGCTCATCGTCGGCGAGTCGGGCACCGGCAAGGAAGTGCTGGCGCGTTTCATCCATCGCAATTCCCCGCGCGCCGCGCAGCCTTTCGTCGCCGTCAACTGCGCGGCGATCCCCGAGACCATGCTCGAGGCGATGCTCTTCGGCTACGAGCGCGGCGCCTTCACCGGCGCACATGCCAGCCACGCGGGCAAGTTCGAGCAGGCGCAGGGCGGCACGCTGCTCCTCGATGAGGTGACGGAGATGCCGCTCGGACTTCAGGCGAAGCTCCTGCGCGTGCTGCAGGAGCGCGAGGTCGAGCGCCTCGGCGGCCGCAGCCCCTTAGCCCTCGACGTGCGCGTGCTCGCGACCACCAACCGGCGGCTGCGCGAGGAGGTGGCCGCGGGCCGCTTCCGCGAGGATCTCTACTATCGCCTCAACGTGTTTCCGCTCGCGATCGCGCCGCTCCGTGCGCGCCGCGACGACGTGCTGCCGCTCGCCATGCAGCTGCTCGGCGCGCGCTGCCGACCCGGTGCACCGATCCCGGCCCTGAGCGCCGAAGCCGCGCATCTGCTCCTCACCTATCCCTGGCCGGGGAACGTCCGCGAGCTCGACAACCTGCTGCAGCGCGCGCTGATCCTCGTCAACGGGCCGGTGATCCTGCCTAAGCACATCCAGTTCGAGCTCGCCAACGACGGCGGCGCGGAGGCGAAGCCGGCGCCCGCCGCGCCCGCCTCGCTCGCCGCCTCGCTCGATGAGCGCGAGCGCGACCTGATCCTGAATGCGCTGCGCGCCGGCAACGGCAATCGCCGCGAAGCCGCCGAGACGCTCGGCATCAGCGCGCGCACGCTGCGCTACAAGCTCGCCCGGCTGCGCGAAGCGGGCATCGAAGTCCCCGTCTCGGGCTGAGGGAGGCGCATCCATGAGTCAGATGGAAATCGACCGCGTCCTGGCGCAGATCCGCTCCCTATCCGCGCAGATGCGCCCGGCGGCCACGCCGGCGTCGGACCCTAAGACGGGCGGCGTGAGCGAGTTCGCCAACATCCTCAAGAGCGGCATCGACCAGGTAAACCAGCAGCAGCAGCGCGCCGGGCAGCTTGCGGATGCCTTCGAGCGCGGCACTCCGGGGGTCGAGCTGCCGCAGGTGATGCTCGAGATGCAGAAGGCCAGCGTCTCCTTTCGCGCGCTCAACGAGGTGCGCAACCGCCTGATCAGCGCGTATCAGGAAATCATGAACATGTCCTTATGAGGATGAATTCCCATGGCCGCTGAAGCCACCACCATCGCCGCCGCTCCCGCCGGATTTCCCGGGGGCCTGAGGCCGCTCTTGCTCCTCGTCGGGGTCGCGGCCGCGGTCGCGGCCGGGCTCACCATCGCGCTCTGGTGGCGCGGACCGAGCTACAGCCTCCTCTACGGGAACTTAAGTAGCGAGGACCAGGCGCAGATCGCCCAGGCGCTCGATGCGGCGCAGATTCCCTATCGGCTGCAGCCGGGCTCGAACGCCATCGAGGTGGCGACCGACCGCCTGACCGACGCGCGCTTGAAGCTCGCCGGCCAGGGGCTCCCGGAGAGTGGCGGCGGCTTTGCCGCGCTCGACAAGGATCCCGGCTTCGGCGTCAGCCAGTTCGTCGAGAACGCCCGCTATCAGCACGCGCTCGAGACCGAGCTCGCGCGCACCATCGCGAGTCTGCGGCCGGTCGAGGCCGCGCGCGTGCACCTGGCGGTGCCGCGTCAGTCGGCGTTCGTGCGCGAGCATCACAGCGCGAGCGCTTCGGTGTTCGTGCAGCTCAAGGCCGGCCGGCGCCTCGATCAGGAGCAGGTGCAGGCCATCATCAATCTGGTCGCCTCCAGCATCCCGGAGCTCGAGCCGGGGCAGGTGACGGTGGTCGATCAGCAGGGACGACTCCTGTCGACGCCCGACGGGCACGACGAGTTCACGCTGCGCGAGCAGCAGTTCGACATGGCGCACCGCCTGGAAGACGACTACCGCCAGCGCGTCGAATCGCTGCTGGCGCCGCTCGTGGGTGCGGGCCGGGTGCGCGCCCAGGTGGTCGCGCAGATGGACATGTCGGTCACCGAGGAGGCGCGCGAGCAGTACCGCCCCGACAGCCAGATCGTGCGCAGCGAGCAGACCTCCGAGCAGACCAGCCGCGATGGCGGCGGCTCCCAGGGCGTGCCCGGCGCGCTCAGCAACCAGCCGCCGCCGGCCGGAGTCGCGAACCCTCCGCCCGCTACGGCCGCCAACGCGCCGGCCGCCGCGGCCGGCACCGCCGCGAGTCCCGGCAAGCCCGCCGCGTTAGCGAACGCCACCCCGGC
>JASHQW010000401.1 GCA_030038875.1 Gammaproteobacteria bacterium
CAGTTTGATCGCTTCATTGTAATCATCTAGCGCATGCTGCTTGTCGCCTTCAGCAAAATACGCCCCGGCACGATCGGCAAGCAGAAAAAACCTCTCTTTACCCTCGAAAATCTTGTGGTCGAGCGACTCCGTGCATGCCTGAATGACCCTGGGCGGCGACTCCTTCCCGTCGCGATTGATGCACGCCTTGACCACAAGGCGCTTCTCATAATTGAGCTGATGCTCACAGAGCATCGCCTGGATATAGTCAATGGTGCTTGGATCGGATCCTTGCGGCGACTGCTGCATGCAGTCGAAAAATCGGTCCGGGGGGAGTGCCGGCAGTGACTGACCGGGGCGCGGCGCGGTGACTGTGACTTGCTCTTTGGTCGTTGGCTGCGCCGTCGGCGTCTCATTGGCGTTGGTCGATGTTGCGCCGCTGGCTCCGGCCGGACTGCTTGGTGTCTGACCATTCTGGCTTGAATTGGGGACCTGCGCTCCCGCTGCCCTTGCGGCCAGCAGCAGCAAAACCGAGACTTGCCAACAGAACAGACGCCGCATCAGTTACAACCCAAAGCTCATCGGAGCACTCGCGCGTGCACGTGCAACCGAACCTATCACTCCGGCCCCAGAACTCAAGCGGTAACACCCGCCGAGATCCTGCCACAGCGCGTGACGGTGATGGTGCGGTCGTGGAAGGGATGCTCGAGCCCGGCAAGCCGCTACGGGGACGCGCGCGCTGACATCGGCGTCGTGCCCGAAACACTAGGGCATGCCCAGTGCGACCATGACTTCGGGCAGTACGGAGGTACCCTCGATTCTCACCGCGTCGAGCGCGCCGGGGTCTAACCCCAACGCCGCGATGATCGTCGGCGCAACCTGCATGGTTGTGGAGGCGCTCGAGACGGTACGAGCGGAGATGCGGGGATTGGTGACCAGCATGACGACGTTCGTATCGTCGTGACCGAATCCTCCGTGGTCGCCGATCATCGTCGTACTGCCTGAGTAGGTGACGCCCACATTCGGCGTGACGATGATGTCGGGGGCGCGCGAGTCCTGCCCCGGGCTCCAGCCGCCGACCGCGAAATTCACGGCGAGCGACGGCCCATAGAATATCTCGCCCATGCCGATGCCGGCCGCATTGTTCTCGAGGACCGTTACGGCATCCGTCACACTCGCGCCCTGGCTCAACCAGATCACGGAGACATCGTCCTCGGTCGCACCGATACCGGTCGGATTCAACGGCGACTCGGAGTAAGGGATCACACTGTTCAACAGAGTCGCCGGCGTGTTTGCGCCATCGGCCACATATCGGGTCGGATCGACGGGCGAGTCGCCGTGCTTTGCCGTGACGATCAACAGCGTGTCGTCATAGATGCCCGACTGCTTCAGGGCACCGACGATCTGGCCGATCGAGGCATCCACGAACTCGATCTCCTGAAGCAGCAGAGGGCTCGGCAGTCCGGCGGCATCTTGATAGCCGCCGTTGCCCACGCCGGGCTCGCTCACGCTCTGCCCGATGTAGACCGACTGAAAGTTCATGCCGAACAGCGCCGGCTTCTGAGCAGGTGCACCGTTATGCGTCCGGCCGGCGATCTCATTCAATAAGGCTCCGACCTTGAGCGCGTCGTAGCACTGGATGTTGGCGAAGCTCGCGTTCCAGGGATATGGAGCATTCACCGTGTCGCGAAGAGGGGCGCAGGGGAGGCCCTGGGCGGTCTGGATGCCCGGCAAGGGAATGGCGTTCGAGCTCACCTCCGGGGAATAGAAATCGTCCAGGCTCCTCCCCCCCGGGCCCGCGGCCATCGAGTACGACGGATGCTTGTCGATCCACGCCGTATAGCCGCCCGCGGCATGCACCACACTGAAGATCGTGTTTACGCGGATGAAATTCCACGGGTACACGGGCGCGCACCCTGCCTTCGGATCGCGCACCAGATACTGCGGGTTGATGGACGCGATTCCGCCCTCGGTCACTGCGGCGCCCGGTGCGCCGCCGTTCAAAGCCGTATCGTTGTAGTCGATCCCCTGGTCGTAGTCGGTTGTCGTTCCAGTGGCCTGGGCAAACGGAGTGCACGGGCCGCCCGCCAGGCCCGTTCCGGTCGTCGCCTCGGGCGCATCCAGCGCGCGGTCGAACGCGACGTCATAGTAGAGGCCGGTTGACTTGGGCGATCCGCCCGACACCAGCGCTGCCAATCCCGGGAAGGAGTCCGACGGCTTCGAGGAAGACGCGTTCACGTAGTTGATCGCCCTTCGGCTGAGCGCCGCGAGGTTCGGGCAGTACGGAGCGCCGTTATTCACGCCGGCCATGCCGTGAGCGCAGTTGTGAAGATCCAGCGCATGCATGCCATCGATGCTGAGGAGCAGTACGTGCCTCACCGGACCCGCTCCAAGCTGGCTTGCATCGACAACAGTGGCGCAGCCCAAGCACGCAATAGCCGCTGCCGCACGCGCCGCACTCCTATTCCATCGATGAATCTTCATGATTCGCTGCGCTGCCGATTGCCCGGGACGCAGGGGCTCTCAAGCACTAACCCGCGGGCGCGGCTAGAACAAGCCGTGGCCGGACCAGAAGTCGAAGAAATCGAACAGGTCGTCGAGCGCCGGGCTGTTGACCGGCGCATAGGAGCCGGGCAGCTGCACCGGGTTGGGGAAGTTGTCCCGGCTGCGGCGTGTGACGGGCGGCAGGCCCCAGTTGCGCTCGATGAACTTCAGGATCGAGACATGATCTGCGTACTGGTGGGAGATGTATCCATTGGCACGCAGGGGCAGATACTGCGGGTTCGCGACGACGAGCAGCGGGATGCGCGTGCCGTCGCCGAAGAAATCGACCGGCTGCACATAGCCCGAGTCGTAGTAGCCGCCGCCCTCGTCCTCCGTGATGAATATGACGGTGTCCTTCGCGTACGGCGAGCCCTCGACCATGTCGACGATCTTCTTCACGAAGCCCTCGAACAGGTCGAGCTTCGAGGAGGACGGATGGCCGTCCACGTAGCCGCTCGGCTTGACGAAGGAAACCGCGGGCAACGTACCGCCCTGGATGTCGGTATACAGGTTCACCGAATCCTGGATGTGCGCCGCGACCTGCGCCGGGTTCGACATGATGGAGGTGTCGTACTGGAAGGGGTTGCAGATGTTGCAGTACTCATCCGCGTTCGGTCCGTTCGTGCCGTAGTTCAGCTGGTACGGATCGTTGACGTAGTTGTTCCACTGGTCACCGTAGTACTTCCAGGAGACTTTGGCGCCGTTGAGGTCATCGCCGATGCTGGGCGTGGAAGACGGCGGAACCGTGAACGGCGTGTTGGACGGGCTCTGGTCGAGGTAGGCGTTATTGCCGTTGCCGAACCAGCCCGGGTTGTAATTGTTCAGCAGATAGTAATGACCCCGCTCGCAGCGCGGATCGATATGGAGTTTCGCGAGATAGGCGACGATCGCCCCGACCCCCGGCTGACTGGGGTCGGAGCAGTCGCTGTAGGAGCCGCCCCCGTAGATGATGGGCAGCCCGTTAGGCTGGGTCGTGTCCCACTCATAGGACGGGTATCCGCTGTTGTAGTCCTCGCCGTAGCCGTCCTGCGTGTAGAAGTTGTTGGTGCCCGCCTGAGGGTTCGGATTCTCGATCTGGTCGATCGTTCCCGTTCCGCCGTAGCCGCCCGGATTGGTGGTGACCGGGACGTTATGCGGCGGTGTAGCGGGCTGGCCATTGGCGTCGCTGTACCAGATCGCGTCGGCGTGACCCAGCATGATGTGGTTCGCGCCGGTGCCGCCGGCGACGGACTGGTGGAAGTTGTCGCTCATGGCGTAGGTGTCCGCCAGGCTCTTGAAGTACGGTACGTCCCCCTGCTGCACGTTGTAGAAGCCGAGGGCGCTCGAGCCTTCGCCCGTGGTCGCCGGGACCGAGTCATAGAGCGCGTAGTCGTTGGCGGTCCACTGCGCGGCCGTCGGCGGATTCTGAGCGGAATACGGGCTCGGGTAGATGAACTCCTCGCTGAACGCGGTCGCGTAGTAGCTCTGCGCGAAGAGTGCCTGGCTCAGGCCGTTGTCGCCGGCGCCCATCGAGACCTCTACCCAGGAGAACAGCTTGCCGTTGCAGCCGGAAGGGTTATCCCACGAGGCGTGCTCGAGACTGCAATCGAGCTGCTGCCACATCTGGTAGAAGCGGTGGACCGGGCTCGCACTGTAGTCGGTGTACGAGAGGCTGTAGCCGGGCGTGCTCGGCGACCTGGTGCCATTGGTGAGCTGGAAGGGACCGGCGGGGAGGTTGTCGAAATTGACGATGCGCAGGTCCGGCGTGTAGCTGTACTGGTTGGTGCCTCCGGCCACCAGCGACTCGTAGTAGCTCATGCCATTCGCGTCCATGGCTTCGGGCAGACCGGTCTCCGTCGTCATTGCGACGGCCAGCGCGTTCGCGGCGCAGGTGCCCTCGGCCGCTCCGGTCGCGTGCCGGCACGGGTAGGTTGTGAAATAGCCCTGCGGGTACTCAGGTCCGCCGGCCTGCGGCGCGGGCAGCTGATTACCGGGGAATTCCTGCTTTGGCGGGCTCAGCAGGAAGCTGTCCTGGCCGCCCAGATCCGCAGCCGAGAGCTGCTGCGCCTTGTGGAAATTCGGTCCCGGAACGGCGTTCAGGTTGGCGTCCAGCGTGATGATGCCCTCGCTCAGCAGGTTGTGGACCGTCTGGCCGGGCCTCGGCACATAGGTGGCGAACACGTGGTCGAAGCTGCGGTTCTCACCGATGATCACGATGACGTGCTTGACCGGAGTGGTCGTCTGACCGCTGCGGTCGCCGCCGGATTTCCAGGTGCCTCCGAACGCGGGTGCCGGGGGTGCAGCCAGCACCGGACCTACTGACATCTGCAACATCGCCAGCGATGCCGCCGCCATTCGCAACCCGTGCAGGGTATGCGACACAAAGCCTTTGACCTTCATGCAGCCTCCCGTCATGTGTCCTAAGGCGATCGCACAAGAGCGCGCAGCGGATCCTAGAGAGGCTGTGTTTCAGACAGTTGATCGTTATATGAATCCCCGCCTTCAGCCGGGCCTGGGCTAATGCGCTAACTTCGGCGCTGCGGCAGCCGGTTCGATGCGGATGGTCCCCATCATGCCGCCGTCCTCGTGCTCGAGCAGGTGGCAGTGATACACGAAGGTCCCGACGATGCTGGGATCGCGAAAGTCCATGCGCAAGCGCACGCTCGGGTACTCGAGCATCTGGGCCCTGAAGTACGGAACATTCACCGTATCCCGCAGAAACGGCTCGTTGACCGGCATCTCCGACCAGTCGACGAGCATGAAATGCAGCTGGTGGATGTGGAAAGCATGCAGCTCGGTCGAGCGGTTCTCGATGATCCAGTCCTCCACATCGCCCTGGTGCGCCACGACGTCCGGTGCGCTCGCAGTCGGAGCGAACGGCGCCGGAGTCTTTCCCTCCTCCGTGATGTAAAACTCTGTTGCGCTGTTCGGGTCGTCGGGATTTTGGAGTTTCTCGGAGAAGTAGAAGTGCCGCACCCGCACCGGCGTGACATCGCCCAGCCACGGCAGCATCGGCGGCGGCAGCGGCTTGGAGAAAGCGGGAAGCTTCGACTGCGGCTCGGGGGCATCCGCAGTCGCAACGATTGAAGCGAGCGCCCGGTTGGGGTCGTTCTCGCCGCCCTGCCCGGTGTCGACCGTCCGCGTAACCAGGAGCGCGGGTGTGCCCGCCGGCGGTCCGTCCATGATGAATTCCACGCGGGCGCCTGGAGGCACTCCGACGTGATCGACCCAGGTGACGGGACGCGACCGGCCGAGCGGCGCATTCATCGGCACGCCGTCGATCGCAACGAGACCGAGCCGCTGGGGGGCGCGCCCGAAGACCACAGCGAGATTCAGATATGTCACCGAGCAGGCGTTCAGCACCCGCCACAGCTGGCGCTCGCCCGGTCTCATCCGGATCATCGCCGGCGGGTAGTCGGGATACGGCACCGGCACGAAGTTGATGGAGAGGTCCTTGGCGGGCTTGCCGAAACCGGTGCCGTTGTTGGCGGCGTCGCCGTCGCGGTCGATGAGCATCTTCGGCACGACGGGCTCGGACTTCGCGGGCGGCGCGTTGGGATTCACCAGGACCTGGTCGCGGATCACCAGCAAGCGCTCGGGCAGCCCGGCGACCTGAGGGGTGGCTCTCTCGAGACCCTCGATGATCATGGGACCGGACGCTCCGCCCGAGACCTGGGGGCTGCTGAATCCGTGAATGTGGGGGTGATACCAGTAGAGTCCGGGCGGTTCGTTCATCGGGATCTGAAAACGATATTCGAAAGGAGCGTCGCTGGGCTGCACGGAGGTCCGCAGCACATCGTCCTCATGGCAGACCGGCGGCACCGTCAAACCGTGAAAGTGGAGGTTGGTGGACACCGGCGTCATCGCGCTGCTCGTGCAGGGGTCGGCCGGGCGCAGCGGATGAGAGTGTCCCGTGTGGGAGTGCGCGCTCACAGTGGCGGCCAGTGCGCGCCCGGACGGCGCGGCAGCCATGTCGGTCAGGTCGTTCGTCAGGCGCAGAATCAATAGGTCGCCGGGATTCAGCCGCAGCGCGGGGGACTCGCTGCCGTCGGGGAGCAGGTAGCAGTAGCGCACCGAGCCGTCCGGCTCGCGGTAGTTGTGAATGCTCAAGTCGACCTTGAGGACTCCATGCTCGCTATGGAGGTTGCGCGGTTCCAGCAACTCGGCGCCCGGCGCCGGGCGGCCGCATGGATCGGGCTCAGGGCTCAGCGCGTGGACGGTCTGCACCGTGGCACATGCCACAAGCGCGATGAGGCAGTTGCGCGGCCGCATCGATGAGGCTCGAGCCTAGTGCGATCTCGAGCCGCGCCCGCTGCCCCGGTCCCTCCGCGCGGGCATCTCACCGGAATCATCAGGGGTGGAAGATGGCTCGCTCTGCGCCTCGCTCTGCGCCGGCGTAGGCGGTGGCGGAGGCGAATTCGTCGCGACAGCGGGGGGCGGGCCCGCTGTGGGGGGCGTCGCCGCGGCCACGGAAACCGGGGGCGGGAGGCCCGCAGCCTCAGGCGCGGCGCGAAGGACCGGCGCTGCGTCGGAGCGCCAGAGACCCTCGTGCGAGGACAGGAGCGCAAGCGTCAGCACAAACGCTGCCATGGCCACGCCGCACAGGAGTATTCGTCTGCCCACTAGCGCCCCGATGAAAAAGATATCAGCCTAACGGAGAATCGTGACAGCCTGATGAGGTCTGCAGACGCTCGCAGGTAACCAATGAGCTTCGCAGCATTGCGCATGCACGATCATGCGCAGGCAGCCCCGCCAGGCAATTCCGAAATTTGCCCGCACCCGTTGCGCGGGCGCAATCTAGCCGTCAGCCGCTCCCACCGCGAACCTCTTCCAAGCGATTTCAAGCCACATTGGCCCCAAGGGGTTAACCCATGAGCCACAAGCACGAACAGCTGATTCGCGCTCTCTTCCGTGAGCCGGCGAGCGGCAACATTCATTGGCGGGAGGTCGAGTCCCTCCTTCATCACCTCGGAGCAACGGTGGAACCCCTGTCAGGCGCGCGTCTGCGGGTAAGGCTGAACGGCGTCGAAGGCATCCTGCACCGCCCGCACCACCACAGCAACGTGCTGGACCGACAGGGCATCCACTCCATCCGGGAATATCTTGCTCATGCCAGAGTGACGCCTTCGCAGTATGAAACAGCTGCTCATCCCGGCACGCCCGGGTCATCAATCCCCTAGGGTGACGGCGTTGTTCTTCATGGGAGCTGTCATTAATTCTTTTCCTGAGGGAGGTTCCGCAAACCCGCGCGAGTGGTGGCACTATTAGCCGATGATCTCGCGTTATCCACGATGGGTGTTTGCGGCCCCCTTTGCCCTCGCTGCCTTCCTGATTGCTTGCAGTACGCCGGGTAACTATCGCAAGGACGCCGCTCACGAGGAGTTGCTTCAGACCCTTCGCCAGTGCCTCGTTGAGATTCCCATCGGCGGCGAGAGAAACAAGGACTTCATATCCCCCTGTGTCGGGCGGGACGTCTCATCCTTGAATGGCATCGGACGCCACCGCCTGATCGATGCGCTTGGACCGCCGCGGCTTTGTATCACTCAGACTGATATCAACTTCCCGGAGAAGGACGATTGCCCGGTCGATCAGGATCCCCTATGGAGCTTCTACCGCCGTGCCGGCTCGATCGACATGGGCGGAGGGCCAGAATTGGTTTGCGTGGCAAATAAACAAACGCGTTGCGTGACCGTGGAGTGGCGCACAAAGTGAGCGCCTCCGTCCGCTCAGCGACGTCCGGCAACGGTTCGGGACAGCACCACAAGATAGAAGGAAAGAACTGCGCACGTGACCCATTCCCAGAATGCAAAACTCAGGTAGACGGGAACGCCGCGCGCCCGCCACACGGGACTCACCCAGGGAAGCGCTGGCAGCACGTGTGACACGTACGCTTGCGTGACGGCCGCGAGCAACACGGGAGCCAACACCCCACACGCGAGCATGCCTGCATACAGCCATGGCAGCCCCGTTAGCCGACGCTGCTTCACACTCCCGTAGACCGCCGTGAACGACCCGCGCATCGTTCCGATGCACAAGCTCATAAAGGCCGCCAGGGCCAGGGCGTCGTGACCCCGCGGAGCACCCAGCCAGTGTTCGGGCAACAGCGCGCAACAAGCCATACACCCATACCCGAAGGCCAGCGTCCAGACTCCGGCGGCCTGCGCTGCAGGCCAGTGTTTGCTGCTTTGACCGAGTCTTGCCGTCCAATATAGACCGAACATGCCACACAGCCACATGCCGCTGCGCGCCCACAGGAACCCGCCGGGGTCGCGCTCGGCGTAGACCAGGCTCGAGATCGTCGTGTACTGCCAGTCGTACCCGCCGGGATACTTGCAGCCGGCGATCAGCATGCCGCCCCAGTACGCGAGCAGTCCGAGAAGCACCGGCCTGCCTGAAGTTGGTCGCCTCTGCATCCTCGCCGCCCTCACTGCGCGCCGCCGACAGCCAGACGCCGCCCATTATCAAGGCCATTCCATCGCGCGGCGAAAAACGATCCCGGTGATGGGGCCCAATGCCGGGCTTGACTCCCCTCTACGCTTGGGCTCTAGTGCCCGCGGCAGGCCGAATCAGATTCGGCATGGAGCGCGCCACGTACCAGACCAACATAGCGCTCGCCGCGCTCGCCCTGCTCGCAACCGGGGTGGCGCGCGCAGACGAGTCCTCCGCGCCGTTTGACGGCATATGGACTACGGTCGTAGCGTGCGCCGCGTCCGCGGGAGCCCTCCCCTACACCTATGAATTCCCGTCGACCATCACCCGAGGCGTGCTGCACGGTGAGCGAGGCGTCCAGGGAGCGCCGGGATGGTTGCGCCTCGATGGCCATGTAGCGCCGGACGGTTCGGCCATCCTTGCCGCGCACGGCCGGGTGGGCAAGGAGTGGGCCGCGACCGGACACCTCCCGCCGGGAACGCCGTACAAGTACCGGATCGAAGCCAGGTTCTCGCAAAGCGCGGGCACCGGAAACCGAGTCGCGGGCAGAACCTGTAAGGTTTCCTTTAACAAAGGGCCGCAGTAAGCGCGCGCCGTTACCCACGGCGTTCCGACCGGACATTGCGATCGTCTGGGCTAGTCCCAGCGCCAGCTCAGGCCCGCCATGATGATGTCGCGGTCGTGGTCATCCGAGGTCACCGAGCGCGTCCAGGTGATGCGGGCAAGCAGCGGCCCGTAGAACCGCCAGCTCGCCGTCATAGACACAACCCCCTCGACGGTCGCCGTCATCGGCGCCTCGGATGTCTGCTGTTCCGTGACCGCGAGGTACGCGCCCGCTCCCACGCCGAGCGTGACGGTCCGATTGACCAGCGGATCGACAACCCAGAACTCCGCCGCCAGGCCCTCGCGGTGGCCGCCCGCATCGTTCTCCTTCAGCCAGGCGGCAGACAGCTCGAAGTGCTGTGCAACGCCCTGACGGAACTCCACGCCCAGATTCCCCGATCGCGGCGAGGACAAGCTGTTGTCGATCGTTTGCCCCGCAAAGCAGCCGAGCTCTGACCCGGAGAAGGGCGCGCTGCCGTTATCGAAGGCTCCGCTCAATGATTCGGCGAGCCGGTCCAGGCTATAGCCGGCGCCCAGTACCAGCGCGTGAGTGCTCTCATCTCCCGGCGTATGAATCTCGGCGAGGTTGAGACGGGCGAACCAGCCGTTGTCCCAGCGATAGGTCAGCGACCCCGTCAGGATCTCGCCGACGCCGTGATAGTCCCGGAACCAGGGGGCGTAAACATCTGCCTGGGTGTCAGAATAGAAATAGGGCCCGATTCCCAGAGACAAGTCGAGCCGGTTGTGCCAGCGTGGCGTGACCGCCCACACCTGCACCGCGACGCCATCGCGGTGGTGGCCCGGAATGTGACCTTCGTTGATATAGGAGAAGGTGGCGTTTACCGAAGGGCTGAGGAGCTGCCGGTACTCGAGCTGCCAGGAATACGAGCCGGAGGTGTGATCGTCGGTGTCGGTCGCACCCTTGAAACCGGTCACCTCCTCCGCCGCGGCTCGCCCGGCCAACGCCGCCAGGATGACACCGACCGCGAGACGAAGCGCCGCTCCGGGCACGGGGCCGCGCGCCCGAGAGCGGCGGTTCAGGCGACTCTTGAATGGCTGCACATGAGCGGACGGACGTCGATAATGAAATCATCTTGATCGGGCTCGAATGCGCCGGCCGTGACACGCGCGGCGGAAATGTCATGGCGAGGGCGCAGCGCCCCGCAAAACGTCGAGCGCCACCGGCAGCGGATCACAGTTCAGGCTGGCAGCGCTGCGTTACCAATTGCATCAGCTGTTGACATATCCTGCGCTGCGCAGGAGCAGGCGCATCACCAGGCCTGCGGCAACCTGAATCCGCCTACGCGGATTTCGACGACGCGGCCTGGTGTGCCATCAGCAGGTTGAAGGGCGCGAACTGCGGGCGCTTCATGTGCCTGCGGCGCACGATGATCGTGGTCACGAAGGCATACTGCCCCGATAGGCTGGCATGGCTCACGCTGTCGGTGAACACCATCCAGGCGGAATACGGCGGGAAGCGGATCTCCTCGTAGCCGCGTGGATCGTCCCTGAAAGCGGCATCGTCCTTCATGTAGTTGTGCAGACGGCGCATCGCCCGATCGTACGGCGACGTGTCGAGCACGCGCGCCAGAGGGTTCAAGCGCGAGACGCCGTGCACCGCAGCACTCAGCATCCGGTCCATGGGGCCCTTGGTCAGCCGTACCGCGAGCTGGCCGTGCGCATCGAACAGTCCGGCCTCGCGCCCGCAGCGCTCCAAAATCTGCTCGATCGGCCCCTTGCTCGCCCAGACGCGATCCTCGTGATCGTTGAAGTTTACGAAGAAGCGCAGGATGCGATCGCCGTCGGTCGCGCCATAAGCGCCCGCATCCACATGAACGAGCTCGTTGCTGGCGTGGGGTTTGAGATTGCGGCCCCGCTCCTGGATCGGGCGGACGCTGCAGGTGCCGACCGTCCAGTCGACACTGAGAGGCGCGATCTGCGCGCGCAGGAACGCGCTGACACTCGCCAGATGCTCCCTGAGGATTCCCTCGAGACGTTGTGTCGTGGCGGCGTCGGCCGCGAGACCCGTGATGCGTCCGGCCTCCGGGTGGTAACTGATGTTTTTCCGCCGCAACTGTGCGGGCAGCCCGCTGCGCAGGTAGCGCAACGTTGCCTCATCGGGCAAGGCGATCGGCGAGCGGGGAAAGAACACGATATGGCTGCTCTCCAGCGCATCGAGGATCGACTCGCCGGTGGACAGCTGCTCGGCAGCGAAGGTAGCAACCAGGCTCATGCGTGGCGTCCCAGTCGCGGGTGGTCCTGAACCTAACACAGGCCCTATAGTGCCCCAAGCCGAGGCGTAGGCGGCGCATTGGACGCGAGAGCGTCGCGCGCGGAAGTATCCGGCAACAATGCACAACAAGTCAGATGCAGATGGCGCGTGCTCGGGTGCTTATACTTGCGGGCATGCCAGTCGAAACCGTATCGTCCGCGCGCCGCCGGGACGTGCTGCAGGCCGGATTACTGGCCGGCTTGGTGGCCGCGCTGCCTCGTGCGCTGCGCGCCGCGGACCGCGCGGCACCCCTCATCACCAAGGCCATCCCGGCGACCGGGGAGAAGATACCGGTCATGGGCGTCGGCACCAACCACTTCGGCCGCACGCCCTACGAGGACGTGCGCAGCATCCTCAAGCGCATGTACGAGCTGGGTGGCACCGTGATCGACACGGCCGCTATGTACGGCGACAGCGAGGTACAGATCGGCAAGGCGCTTACCGAGCTCGGTCTCACTCAGAAAATGTTCATCGCCACCAAGCTCAATGCGCCCGGTGGCTTCGGGGGCATCGGCGGCCGCGAGAGTTTCGAGCGCTCGATGCAACGGCTGCAGAAGGTGGATCTGCTCTTTATCCATTTCGTGGACAGCGTCGAGCCGATGATGCCCCTGGTGACGGAACTGAAGAAGCAGGGGCGCGTGCGCTACATCGGCATCACCTCGATCCGCACGCCGGAGTATCCGCAGCTTCTCGAGCAGATGCGCAAGTACCCGATCGACTTCCTGCAGGTGAACTACTCGCTCGGCGATCGCAGCGCGGAAGCCGAGGTGTTGCCCCTCGCGCAGGAGCGCAGGATCGCCGTCATGGCCGCCGTGCCGCTCGGCGGCGGACGCAATCTCCTCATCAGCCAGGTGGGCGATCGCGCGCTGCCCGCATGGGCGGCGGACTTCGGGATCGCGAGCTGGGGTCAGTTCTTCCTCAAGTACGTCGTGTCCCACCCGGCGATCACCTGCGCCATTCCCGGCTCGAGCAAGCTCGAGCACCTCGAGGACAACCAGGCGGCGGGCCATGGCCGCCTGCCCGATGCGGCAACCCGCAGGAAAATGGAGGAGCTCTGGGCAGGCAAGGCCTAGATCCGCCGGCGCGCTGAACGCCGCGCTGCAGGCTTTAGTCAGCTCCGGGGCCGGCTGATCCGGTCGAGGATGATCGCCAGCAGGACGATCACGAAGCCCGCTTCGAAACCCATCCCCACCTGAACCGTGTTGAGTGCCCGAACCACCGGCACTCCGAGACCGCCGGCGCCCACCAGAGCCGCGATCACCACCATCGAGAGACTGAGCATGATGCACTGGGTAACGCCGGCAACGATGGTCGGCGCGGCGCTCGGGAGCTCGACCTTCCAGAGCATCTGCGAGCGCGTGGCGCCAAAGGCCTCACCGGCCTCGAGCAGAGGCCGGGGCACCGAGCTGATGCCGAGCTGAGTCATGCGGATCGGCGCAGGGAGCGCGAAGACGACGGTCGAGATCAGCCCGGGGACGACGCCGAGGCCGAAGAGCACGAGCGTGGGGATGAGATACACAAACGTCGGCAACGTTTGCATGAGATCGAGAACCGGGCGCAAGGCCGCGAAGAATGCCGGCCGGTGGCCGGCCGCGATACCCAGCGGCACGCCGATCAGGATGGACAGCATGGCCGCCACGAGCACGAGTGACAGCGTCTCGATGGTCGGGGTCCAGTAGCCCTGGTTGACGATGAAGAGCAGCGCTGCGATCACGAAAAAGACCGAGGGAATCGAGCGCCTGAGAATCCAGGTCAGTCCGCCCGCGCCCAGGATGAGGACGGGAGCCGGAATCGCGCGCAACAGCGCCGTGAGCCCGTCCACGCATCCGCGCAGAACCGCCGACACGGCATCAAACAGCGCCTTGCCATGCGCCTTGACGTACTCGATGACGGCGGCGACCCAATCGCCTACCGGGATCTTATGCCCGCTCATCCAGCCCTCGAAGCCGGAGCCCGCGCTGCGCCTGTCCGCCGCCTGCACCGCGGCCGGTGCCGGACGACCATCGAAGGTCGAAACGCCCGCGAGCCACACCGCGACGACCTGGGGGTGAGCCTCGAGCCACACTGCAGCCGCACTCTGCGGCAGCTGACGGCGATTGAGGATGGCATCCATCACCTCGCTCTCGCCGCGCAGGCTGAAGGCAAGATTCTCGAGCAGCCGGCCCACGTTGGGGCACTCGGCGGAATAGCCTGCACGCGTGTTCGTATAAACCGAAGCGCCGCCGAAGTCGGGACCGAAGACCGCCTCCCCGCCCGAGAGATAACGCAGCTCGAACTTCAGGTTCATGGGATGCGGGTCCCATGCCAGAAAGACGATCGGAGCATGCGCGCGCACCGCGCGCTCGACCTGCGCGAGCATGCCCTGCTCGCTCGACTCGACGAGGTGAAACGCCCCGAGACCATCGGCATTGCGCTGGATCAGCGTCAGGATGTGATGGTTGCCATCGTTACCGGGCTCGATGCCGTAGATCGAGTAGTTGAGCTGCGGCCCGAAGCGGGCGATGTCGGCAAAGGTGCGTAGTCCCGCCGCGTAGGCATAGGCGGGAACCGCGAGGGTGTATTTGGCGCCGGTGAGGTTGGCACGCACCACCTCCACCGACCGATCCTTTATATAAGGCTCCAGGTCGCGCGTCTGGGCCGGCATCCAATTGCCAAGGAACACGTCGATGTTGCCGCTTCTCATCACCGCAAAGGTGACCGGAACGGAGAGGAGCGTCGTGCGAGGCTCGTAGCCCAGGTCGCGCAGCAGCTCGCTCAGCAGCGCGGTCGTCACGGTGACGTCGGTCCAGCCGGCATCGGCCAGCCGCACGGTACGGCAGGCAGCGGGCTCGGGCGGTGTACCCGCGCGCGCGACGCCGGGCAGGCCCGCGAGGCCGGCGAGCGCGAGAGCGAGCGCTTCAGCGCAGCGGCGGAAAACGCGCCATGCGCTCGAGATCGTTGAGCTCCTGGTCATTGCGGATATAACTCCGGCTGGCATCGCGGATCGGCTGGAAGTCCCAGGACCGATAGTGGCCCTCGCGCAGCGCGGCGTACACCAGGTGGCGCCGCTGCTGGCTGGCGAGCACCGCCGCGTGCACCGCCCCGAGATTCCAGCGCTGCGCCACTTCGTCGCGGAGCCGCGCCACGAGCTCCGCCTGCGGCGCGAGCGCGGCGAGGTTGTGCCGCTCTTCCGGGTCCGCGGCGAGGTCGTAGAGCTGATCGGGGTCGGCGGGCGAATGGATGAACTTGTGCCGCGCCCGGCGGATCATCACGATCGGCGCGATCGCCCCCTCGGCGAGATACTCCCCCACGACCTCGCCCCTTCCCTTCCCGGCCTCGAGCGCCGGGAGGAGGCTCGAGCCGTCGAGCGGCGCTGCGTAGGACGCAGGCGCCTCCTCGTTCGCGAGTGACACCAGCGTCGGCAGCAGATCGACCAGCGATGCCGGCTCCGGCACGCGCCGCGGCGGGAATCGCCACGGTGCCGAAACGATGAGCGGAATCCGGCACGCCGGCTCGAAGAAGCTCATCTTGTACCAGAGGCCGCGTTCGCCCAGCATGTCGCCGTGATCCGCGAGCAGCACGATCACCGTCTCGTCCTCGAGGCGCGTCTCTTTGAGAGCGGTCCGCAGCGCCCCGACCTGATCGTCGACATAGGAGACCGCGGCGTAGTACGCCCGGCGCGCAGCGCGCACCTGAGCCTCGGTAGGCCGCGCGCGGTCGAGCCCGATGACGTGCCGCAGGCGCCTCGAGTGCGGATCCTCCCGCCCGGCGAGATCGCCGACGCGCGGCGGCTCGATCTCCTCGTCCCGATAGCGATTCCAGTACGCCTCGGGCACGACGTAGGGGTCGTGCGGGTGCGTCATGGAGACCACCAGACAGAACGGACGCCGGTCCTGGCTGCGGGCGATGTCGAAGACCTTCTGCCGTGCGGCGTAGACGACTTCATCGTCGAAGTCGATCTGGTTGGTACGTGCGCAGGACCCCGCCTGGGTGACCGAATCCATGGTGTGATACCAGCCGGGACGCTCCTCGGGGCGCGTCCAGTCCGGTGTCCAGCCGAAATCGGCGGGGTAGATGTCGGTGGTCAATCGCTCCTCGAACCCGTGCAGCTGGTCGGGTCCGCAGAAGTGCATCTTGCCGCTGAGTATCGTCTGGTAGCCGGCGCGGCGCAGATAGTGGGCGAACGTCGGGATGTCGGCGCGAAACTCGGCGGCGTTGTCGTAGGCTCCGATCCTCGAGGGCAACTGGCCAGCCATGAACGAGAAGCGCGACGGCGCACAGAGCGGGCTGTTGCAGTAGAAGGAATCGAACACCACGCCGCGCTCCGCCAGCGCATCGATATGCGGTGTGCGGGCCACCGGGCCCCCGTAGGCGCGCAGTGCGCCCGCGGTCAACTGGTCGGCCATCAGGATCACAAGATTGGGGCGCTTTTTCATCCGTAGCCTCCGCGATCACGCACGCATTCCCGCCCCGGTTCAATACAGCGGCGGCGGCCTGCAGTAAAGGCCGCGCTCAGCGAGCCTCGACGCCGCGCGCCAGGGCGCACAGCGCTTCGTCGTGCTGCGCACGGCCGACGAGCTGCAGCCCGGCGGGCAGATCCTGCACCGTGACGGGCAGCGTGATGGCGGGGTGCCCGGAGAGATTGAACGGCCGCACACACCAGCTCGAGCGGAGCGCAGCACGCGCATCCCCGGCCGCCGCGAGTGTCAGCGGCAGGTCCGGCAGGGTCGGTAAGGCGAGCGCGTCGAGGTCCGCGAGAGCCGCGTCGATCTCGGCGCGCAAGGCCACGCGCACCTTCTCCGCCGCCGCCAGCTCGGCGGGGGCGATCGCGCGCGCGGCGGCGAGCCGTGTGCGCACGTCCGCTCCCAGCCGCTCGCATCCGGCGAGGTGGCCGAACGCCGCCCAGGTCTCGGCGCCGATGACCGCGAGCGCCGCCGAGAACGCCGCGCCGAATGTGGGCAATGCCACCGGCCGCAGCCCGATGCCGGCGCGCTCGAGCGCCGCGCGCGCCGCGGCGGCCACTGCGGGGTTTGCCTCCACCGCAACCCAGCCGACCACGGCGTGCGATGGCGCGCCCTGCGGGCGGAAGGTCGCGTCGATCATGGCCATGGCGCGCTCGATCATCGACACCTCGCGCGCGCAAGGGCCGACGCAGTCGAGCGTCGAGCGCTCGGGATGGACTCCTGAGCGGCTGACTCTCCCGTAGGAAGGCTTCAGGCCGACCACGCCGCAACACGCGGCAGGCAGGCGGATCGAGCCGCCGGTGTCGTTGCCGAGCGCAAAGTCCGCCAGTCCCGCCGCCACCGCCACGGCCGAGCCGCTCGAGGATCCACCCGGCACGCGCCCCGGAGCTCTCGGGTTCACCGGAGTGCCGGCCCAGCGATTGATGCCGGTCAGGCCGTAGGCGAGCTCGTGCATGTTGGTCTTGCCGACGATCCGGCAGCCGGCATCGAGGAGCGACTGCACGACGGCGGCATGCTGCGCCGCCGGCGGTACGTCCGCGAGACAGCCGCTCGCCATCCGCGTCTGAAAGCCGGCGATGTCGATCGAGTCCTTGACGCCGACGCGCAGACCGTCGCCGCCCAGCGCCATCCGCTCGAGGAAGACAGCGTCCGAGCGCATCAACGCAATCAGGAAGATGCCGTGGCGCGAGGGGCGGCGCTCTGCCCGTCTGCCTCGAACGGCCTGCCGAGCAGCTTGGTGAGCGCATACACCGCCTCGAGCGTCGGCACGGGGGTTTCCGTCATGCGTGCCAGCTCGAGGACCGACCCGAGCAGGGCGTCGGTCTCCATGACGCGGCCCGCCTCGACGTCCTGGAGCATCGAGGTCTTGTGCTTGCCCACGCGCTCCGCCCCTGCGATGCGCCGCTCGATCGGCACACGGAAGGTAATGCCGAGCTTGTGGGCCACCGCCTGTGCCTCCGCCATCATCGTCGCCGCCAGAGTGCGGGTGCCCGGGAACTGACAGATCTCGATGAGCGTCGCGCGTGTCAGAGCGCTGATCGGATTGAAGGTGAGATTGCCCCAGAGCTTGAGCCAGATCTCCGCGCGGATGTTGTCGAGCACCGGCGCCTGAAATCCGGCGCGAATGAAGCACGCGGAGACGGCTTGCACCCGGGAGCTCGCGGAACCGTCGAGCTCGCCCACCGGGAAGCGGTCGCCCTCGATGTGACGGATGACTCCGGGCGCCGCCAGCACGGAGGCGGGATAGACCACGCAGCCGATGACGCGCGCCGGCGGGATCCGCAGCAGGTTGACGCCCGCGGGATCGACCGCGGCGACGCAGCGGCCCTCGAGCGGACCGCCGTGCTTGTGGAAGTACCAGTACGGAATCCCGTTCTGCATCGTGACGACACAGGTCTCGGGACCGAAGAGCTTCGGCACCTCGCTCGCCACCGTCTCGAGCTGGTGGGCTTTGACGGCGAGGATGACCAGATCCTGGGGTCCCGGGGCGGAGTAGTCCGCGGTCGCCTGTACGTCGCGCGCCACGAGCTCGGCGCCGTCGCCGAGGACGAGCTTGACGCCGCGGCTGCGGATGGCGTCGAGATTTGCCCCACGAGCGAGAAAGGTGACGCGCTCACCGGCGAGCGACAGCTTGACACCGACGTAGCCGCCGACCGCTCCGGCTCCCACGATTGCGATCTTCATTGCGCCCTCAGGTGACGAGATTCTGTGGCCGCCCTCGGACGAAGGCTTCGACGTTGTCGATCAGCTGATCGGCGAGAAACTGCATCGCACCGTCGCTCGCCCAGGCGACGTGCGGCGTGAGAATGAAGTTCGGCAGCCGCAGCTCGAGCAACGGGTTGCCCTCCTTGGGAGGCTCCCGGGTGAGCACGTCGAATCCCGCACCGGCGATCAGGCCCTCCTTGAGGGCCTGAGCCAGCGCCTCTTCGTCCACCAGCCCGCCGCGGGCCGTGTTGATCAGAATGGCCGTGCGCTTCATCCTGCGCA
The DNA here is from genome assembly GCA_030038875.1 of Gammaproteobacteria bacterium. Taxonomy (GTDB): domain Bacteria; phylum Pseudomonadota; class Gammaproteobacteria; order Steroidobacterales; family Steroidobacteraceae; genus 13-2-20CM-66-19. Next base: position 18,736 of record JASHQW010000401.1, read on the forward strand.
GCTGCTCGATGCCGATCATGTTGCGCGTCTCCGCGGTGAGCGGCACGTGCAGCGATATCACGTCGCTGCGGGCGAGAACCTCATCGAAGGGCGTGAACACGACTCCGCTGGCTTTCGGCGGAGCGTGATCGGCAAACAGTACCTGCATGCCGAAGCCGCGCGCGATGGCTGCGGTTCCCTGGCCCAACACCCCCTCACCGACGATGCCGAGGGTGGCGCCGTACAGGTCGCGAATCGGGTAATCGAAGAAGCAGAACTGCTCGACCTGCTGCCACCTGCCCTGCTCGACGTCGTGCCGGTAGGCGAGCAGATTGCGCCGCAGCGCCGTGATCAGCGCGAAGGCATGCTCCGGCACCGTATGCACCGCATAGTTGCGGATGTTGGCGACCGCGATGCCGTGCGCCTGGCAATAGTCGACGTCGATGACGTCGTAGCCGGTGGCGGCGACGGCGATCATGCGCAGCCTCGGCAGCTGCCGCAGGGTCGCCGCGCGCAGCGGCGCCTTGTTGGTGATCGCTATCGTCGCCGCCCGCAGCCGCTCGGCGAGCGCGCCCACGGCCGTCGTCGGGTACTCCTGCCAGGTGTGCTCGAACGCCGGGCGGCGCACCGTGGCGTTGAGCGTCGCGCGGTCGAGAAAGACGACGTGCTCGGTCATCCGTCAGCCCTGAATCGATCCGGTCGAGTGGGACTCGTAGAACTGCTCTTCGCGGCTCACCTTTTTTCTCGGCGCCGGATCGTGCGAGCGCCAGTAATTGGAGGCGGCTGCGACTCCGCTCCCCGGGGTGACCTCGATGCCGACGTCGAGCATGGCCATCTCGGCGCCCGCGATCGCCCCCATCAGCATCAGCTCGTTGAGATCTCCGAGGTGCCCGATGCGGAACACCTTGCCGGCCACCTTGGCGAGCCCCGCCCCAAGCGCGAGGTTGTAGCGCCGGAACGCCACGTCGATCACGTGCGCGCCGTTGATGCCCTCGGGCACGACCACGGCGCTCACCGTGTCCGAGTACCACTTCGGCTCCCGGGCACAGAGTCCGAGGCGCCAGCCGCGCGTCACGGCCGCGCGCACGCCCTCGGCCAGGTAGTGATGCCGGAAGAAGATCTGGTCGAGGCCCTCCTCGAAGATGATGTTGAGCGACTCGCGCAGCCCGTAGAGCATCGGCAACGCCGGGGTGTACGGGAAGTATCCGCTGGCGTTGGCCTTGATCATGTCGTTCAGGTCGAAGTAGCAGCGCCGCGATTTCGCGCCCGGAATCGCCTCCAGCGCTTTGCGGCTCACCGCCAGGAGCCCCAGGCCCGCGGGCAGCATCAGTCCCTTCTGCGAGCCGCTGACGGCGAGATCGACGCGCCACTCGTCCATGCGGAAGTCGATGCTGGCGAGCGAGCTGACGGCGTCCACGTACAGCAGCGCCGGGTGCCCCGCGGCATCGAGCGCGCGGCGCACGCCGCCGATGTCGCTGGTGACCCCGGTCGCCGTCTCGTTGTGGCAAGCGAGCACGCCCTTGATCTCGTGCCGCCTATCCGCCCTCAGGATCTCCTCGTAGCGGTCGAGGGGCACGCCCTCGCCCCATTCGACGTCGAGTACCTCGACCTCGTAGCCGAGCCGCTGCGCCATGTCGATCCACAGATGGCTGAACTGTCCGAAGCGCGCAGCCAGGATCCGGTCGCCCGGCGAGAGCGTGTTGGTGAGGGCCGCTTCCCAGGCTCCTGTGCCCGAGGATGGAAAGATGAACACCTGCCCGGTGCTCGTCTTGAACACGCTCTTCAGGTCATTGAGGACGCTCGTCGAGAGATCGGGAAACTTCGAGGAGCGGTGGTCCTCCATCGCCACCACCATGGCGCGCTGCACGCGGTCGGGAACATTCGTGGGTCCCGGAACGAACAGGAAATTCCGACCTGGTACGCGGCCTGGCATCGCACTCTCCTCTCACCGGACACCCGGCGCTCGCGCAGTCTAGGCCCCGGAGGCGGTGTTACGGCAGCACCCCGGCGTGGCGTCGGAGCGGCAGAAGCCGACGACCGGGGCCGCGCGCTGCGAATCGCGCCCGAGAGCGCCTCGGAGGGCGAAGCGAGATTGGCAGTCACAACATCGTCGTAACTCGCTGATTCATCGGGACGCATCCACAGCCCGACCGCCCGCCGCAAGGCCTCGCTGGAGGCGCGATTACCGCGAGCGGCGCTCTGGATCGATAAGCGCGACGCGGGCACTGCCATTAGATAGTCGTATGCAGACGAGCTTCGCACACCGTGCCCCGCCGGCGATTTGCAACCGCAGCCGCATCACCGGTAGCGTGACTCGCTCAGCGAACCACACGAGACTCCCCCATGCGCGTCGCCATCATCGGACAACAGGCTTTCGGCAAGAGCGTGCTCGAGGCGTTCCTCGCCCGGGGTACGACGGTCGCCGGCGTGTTCTGCGCCCCGGAGAAGCCGGGCGCCAGGCCCGACCCGTTACGCGTGACGGCGGAGGAGCGCGGCACTCCGGTCTTTCAGCTGCCCTCGCTGAAGGACGAGCAGGCCGTGCGGATTCTCACGGAGCTCGAGGTCGACCTGGGCATCATGGCCTTCGTGGTGCAGCATGCGCCGCAGGCCTTCGTCACCATCCCGAAGCACGGGACGATCCAGTATCACCCCTCACTCCTGCCGCGTTACCGCGGCCCAAGCTCGATCAACTGGCCCATCATCAAGGGTGATACGCAGACCGGGCTGACGATCTTCCGTCCCACGGACGGGCTCGACGAAGGACCGATCATCCTGCAGAAGACCGTGCCGATCGGGCCGGACGACACCCTCGGCACCGTGTACTTCGATCGCCTCTTTCCCCTCGGGGTCGAGGCGCTGCTCAAGGCAGCGGATCTCGTCGTCGCCGGGCGGCATCAGGAGGCTGCGCAGCGCGAGGAGCTCGCCACCTATGAGGGCTGGTGCCGCGATCCGGAATCGCGCATCAACTGGCAGGCCCACGTCGATCAGATCTACGACCTGATTCGCGGCTGCAATCCGTCCCCGGGCGCCTGGACGACGGTCCAGGGCCGGAAACTCCGCATCTACGACGTGGTTCGCCATCGAACCCGGACCTTCCGTACGGTCCCGGGCAAACCGGGAGTGGTGTGCGCGGTCGGCGCCGACAGCCTCGAGGTTGCGGCACAGGGAGGACGGCTGGAGCTGCGCACGGTGCGGCTCGAGGCGGGCGCGAAGGCCGGCGCCGGCGCGCTCGCCGCAGAGCTGCGGCTCGCCGTGGGAGCGCCGCTCGAGTCCTGACCCGGCGCGCATGAGGTCCGCGAGTCAATTCCCCCCTGCGCACGAGCTCGCGCGGCGCGCGCTGTTCGCATTCATCGTCACCTTCATCGCCGCTCGCATCACGGTGTTCCTCATCATGGCGCGGCGCATCCCCAACCTCTATTTCTTTCTCAGCGACACGCACGTTCATCATCTCAACTACGGCATCTTCCTGCTGGCGGCAGTCGGCGCTTACACGCTGCTGGCGACTCCGGGCGCGCCGGCGGCGCGCCGTGCCGCGTTCGTCTACGGCATCGCCATGGCGCTGACCTTCGATGAGTTCGGCATGTGGCTGCATCTCGGCGGCAGCTACTGGCAGCGTGCCAGCATCGATGCGACGGTAGTGGTCGCCGCGGTGCTCGCCTTCCTCGCCTACGCGCGCTCGATCGAGAAATTCGAGGCACGCCACAAGAGGGCTTTCATCGCCATCGGCGTGGCGTTGCTGGCATTCGCCGCGGTGCTCTATCACACCTCTGTTTACATCGGCAGCGCGGCGGGCCCGCACCTGCGCGAGCTCGAGCTCGCCTCATCGCCCTGAGCGGTGAGGGCTGAGCGGCGCACCGGCCGGGTCAGCGGTAGAAGATATGGTTGCCGATCGTGGCGACGGCGCGCCGGCTGCGCGCCCAGTCCGGCCGCACACTGGTGGCATGGTAGTAGAGCGCCTCGGGCACGAGCGGCGGAGACAGCTCGTCGTAGGCCGCGTTGGCGACCGCCATCGCCTGCTTCCACGCCGGCCCATCCTCGGGCGTCAGCGCGCCGAGCTCGGTCCACGAGAAGTCGGCGACATGACGGCGGCGCACGGGATCCCAGCGCGTCTCGTGCACCACCGCGCAGATCGTGCGCGGAAAATTGCGCGCGTGCGTGCGGTTCAGCGTGACCTCCGCCACGGCATACTGCCCTGCCAGCGGCTCACCGCGCGCCTCGAAATAGACATTCTCCGCCAGACACTGCAGATCCTCGACACGCTGCTGCGCGCGCGCTTCATCGCGTTGCACGGCCTCGATCCGCACCGGCTCGATGCTGGTGCCGTCGCGGTAAGCGAAGTAGATGACGCCGGCCACCGCGAGGATCAGCGCCACGAGCACCATGACGAACCCCAGATGCTCGCGCGCACCGTAGCGCCAGGAGTCGGCGACTCGCCGCCGCCACAGCAACGGCCAGAAACGTGCTTCGTACAGTAACGATGTGCGCATGCGTTTCGTCCGGCATCCCTGGGACGCGAGATTTTGGGCCGCGAAGCGTCACGCGGCCGCGACGCGTCGAGGGTGCACGTGGGGTCGCGACGAGTCAAACCCCTGCATTATGTTGCCCCTCGATTTTCGCGGTCGACGGCCGAGGTGTTTCATAACTTGTGATCGGCTCCACAAAGCCAGTCGCTGACATAAGGTTCGCGTTGACACCGACTGCCCGCGCGCTCACCCTGACCGCGCATCTGTAAGGGCACACCTTTCGAAAGAAAGGGTCGCAAAGCCACCGGTCTAAGGGATTTCCTATGACAGCGGGGTTGCCAGCATGGAACGCGACCGGGCGGAGCCCGGGTCGCGGCGCCTCCTCCGGAGCTGAATTCTCCGGGACGGCCCCCGCCGGTGCGCACTCAGCTATCTCCCGCCTGCTTTTCCATTCGCGCAGCAGGGCTGCGTAATCGATTCACCTAAAGTCCTGTCGGTCAGCCGACAAGCGAGCACGCCCATGACTCTGTCCAACCTGCTGACGATCACTCCGTGGCCGATGCTGTCGGCGGCGATACTGCTGCTGCTGCTGATCGCGGCCCTGTACTTCGCCCGCGGCACGGCTCATCAGCTGCTGCTGGCGGCAGCCGGCGCGCTTTCGCGGGGACTGCGGGTCGCTTCGCACTCGATCATCCGCGGGCAGGAGCGCCTCGCGGCGCGCAACCGCGAGGTGTTGCTCGCGGCGGGCCGCGAAGCCAAGGAGCGCATCGTCGAGCGCGAGTTCGCGCGCGTCGCCGACACGGTGAGGAAGGACCTCGCCGGCTATCCGGACATGCATCGGCGGCTGAGCGAGGCAATTCAGCGCATCGAGGAGGACCAGGAGGCAGCCGCGGAAGTCCCGCCCGAGGCGCCCGGCTGGGCGCAGGCGGTCAAGGTGGTCGCCAACCTCGATGCGCGCAACGCCGGGGCGGAGATCCTCTCCGACATTCATAAGTCCATGGTCAAGGCGCACGCCGAAGCGATGGATGACTATCGCAAGGCGAGCGCGGAGCGCCACGCGCTGCTGCGCCGCATGATGCCCGACTGGCGTTTGATCCGCGAGACGCTCGGACACGTGAACAAGAGCATCGAGAGCGTCATCGGCCGCTCGCAAGCCATCGACCGCCACATGGAGGAGTACGAGGCGATCGTGCGCGGCGAAGACCGGGCGCTGTCGGTGCTGTCGTCCTCGTCGATCGTCTACTTCTTCATCTCGGCGCTGGTGCTGGCGGTGGCGACCGCGGGCACGGCGGTCAACTTCACCCTGATCGCCCGTCCCATGGCCGAGATGGTCGGCGGCACCAACTTCATCGGCACCTATCGCACCGCCGACATCGCCGCCC